>CAVCCW010000009.1:0-44002 GCA_963600825.1 Bacteroidaceae bacterium
CGGAAGCAAAATGCGCTACTACCTTGCCACTTCCATTTTCATGCCGCTGACCCTTAGGGAAAGCCCACTTGGCGTACCAAGTGGGCTTCTGTTTTTGCTTATTACTATTTGTGGCTTATTGCTATTTAGGCGTTTTATTTTGCAGCAGCCTTTTTCTTTCTGACAGCAAACACAATGCCAATTGTGCCTCCTACGGCAACCACAATAAGAACGGCAACGCCAATCCACAATCCTACCGAACTTTTTTCAGAAGCTGTATATCCGGTTTCTTCAGCCGAATAAAGGGTCGGTGCCCCATACAGCTGTTCCGTACTTCCCTCCTGCATCTTCTGATCATAGTCAATAGTTGCATTAACTGCAGTTGCAAAAGTATTCAAAGTTGGTTCCTTACCAGTTGCGTATGATGCTAAAGACTTCTGAACATCCTCGTTTACCGCCTGTACTTTTACCTCATTCTGATCCTGATAGGCAAAGAAATAACCTGTTCGGAATTGTTTCATTCAAAGATACACCGCTCTTTGCCGAGGTTGCCATGGCCTGCAATACCAACAAGGAAACCAATACCAATAATGTATCATGTTTTATTTTTTTAATCAACTTGCACTTTGTCACTTTTTGCCTATTTTTTTGATTGTTTTGTAATTCTTTTGTGCGAGTTAGACATATTTTGAATTATATCAAAGACACCTTTTCAACTTTGTGAAAATATAGTCATTCTTCTTGCAAAGTAGCTTATTTTCGATAAAATAGGTGCTACAAAAAGCTGATAGCACGTTTGGAACCCCAGATATTCCAAATGTGTTGCTTTAATGAAGGAGCCTCCCAATAGGGAGGCTTCGTTCTGTTAATTCTACTCATAATAAAAAGGCTGGAGCAATATGCTCCAGCCCTTTTTAATGCAGTAACTATTATGCGCGGTCTCCGCGGATTACCTTCAGCAGGGACTTGATTTCTTCTCTGGTGTAAACCTTCTTGTTTGGATAAACAAAGATTTCAACCATGATGGAATCTGCAATTTCATCCAGATCTTCATCCTTAATTTCCGGAATGTACGGGTCAATACCATATTTCTGGTCAAAGTCACGTACCCACTGGATAAAGGCCTTGGAAGCTTCAGCATCAGACATGGCCGGAGTTGCAATACCAATAGCGCGAGACATTTTACCAAGTCTCTTTTCTACTACAGAGCCGTAGTCTTCCAGAATGATAGGAAGAACTGCACCAATGCAGCGGCCATGTACCAAACCGTACTTGGCACCAATCTTATGGCAGAACGGATGAACATAACCGGTGGTTTCCATGTTCAGAGCCTGTCCGCCGCAATAAGCAGCCATGCAAAGGTTCTGTCTGGCTTCCAGGTTGCTTCCGTCAGCAATGGCAGCGTCAACATTTTCTACTACCAGTCTGGCGCCTCTGATGGCCCATTCGTCTCCGCGTGGGTTGTGAGCATAAGACAGGAAGCCTTCTACACAATGGGACAGAGCATCTACAGCAGTAACAGCCGTTGTGTACTTCGGCAGACCGGTGGCAAGGCCGGCATCCAGAATAACGGTATTCGGACGCATGGCAATATCAGTAATAGTATACTTCTTGTCAATTTTATGGTTGGAAATAACAGCTGCAACCGTGGATTCTGCGCCGGTTCCTGCCGTTGTTGGAATGGCAATCAGGTACGGGGTCTTAGCAAAAGACGGCAAGGTTACTGGGAAATAACCCATTAATCTGCCCATACCTTCAATGCTCAGGTTCGGCTTTGCTACACGACAGCTAAGGGCCTTGGAAGCGTCCATGGAAGAACCGCCGCCGAAACCAACAATAGAGTCACAGCGTTCTGTGCGATACATTTCATATGCATCTTCCACATTCTGGATGGTCGGGTTCGGTTCTACGCCGTCAAAAATAGCGTACGGGAAACCGGCAGCATCCATAGCATCCGTCATGGTCTTCAGCAGGCCAAGTTTATGCAGCATGGCATCGGTTACAATCAGAGTCTTCTTGGAAGACGCTCTTTGCAAAAATTCTACTGTTCTGGCAGAAGAGCCAACACCTTCAATTACGTCCTGGGTTGGGATAATGAACGGGAACAAAATGTCTTCCAGTCCACCTGCCAAAATTCCTGTTGCTTTCTTTACCTTGCGGCCAACTTCACCGTAGTCCGCAACTTTCAAAATGATGTCTTCCAATTTCATTTGTACTCCTCCTTTGTAACTACAAGCACATAAAGCGCAGGATAAGGCACCGAATCGCACAGGCGATTCAGTGCCACCCGTTTAGCACTACCATTTTATATAATAGTGTTATTTTTTGCAATCCTTAGTATTGTGCAAAATTTAATCGTCTTTGCAATCCCGGTTTCCGTCCCGAAGACGTCTCTTCTGTTCTTCCGGAAGATCCAGACCGATGGTGCCGCCCGGGTTCATGGTGTAATCCGGGTCAAAGTACTCCTTCAGAACCTTAAAGATGCCATATTCGTTTTCACCCAGGGAAGCTTCCAGCCACGGGGCAAACAGCTTACCAATACCATGGTGGTGGGACATGGCTGCACCGGACTTCTGGATAGCGTCCAAAATGGAAGCATGATATTCCTTAAAGTCAGCAGAGTTGTCACATTTGGTAATGAAAATAAAGTACAGGTTGGCGCCCTGTGGATAACAGTGAGACATATGCGTGGTAACAACGGTATTCGGACGTGCATGGCATACGGCACGAACATCCTGCCATACCTGCTTCATGTTGGACCAGTTTACGCAGCATTCCATGGTGTCAATGATAACGCCGAAATCCTGGAGCGAGTCACGCATATACGGATCATCAAAGCGGCCCTTTTCCCAGCCCTTGCATACCAGGCCGGTTAATGGCAGTGCATGATGCTGCAGTGCAATCTTCAGGATCTTCTTGTAAACGTTCTTAGCATATCCGGTATCACCGTCAGTGAAGCCTAAGAACAGGCAGCGTTCCATGTCCTTATAACCAAGCTTTTCCAGCATTGGCTGTAATGGGGTTTCGTCTACATTGTAAAGACGAAGCATCATGTTGGTTTCTTCCGGGTCAGACAGGCGGAATACGGAAGAGAAACCAGCTTCTGCCTGCATGCATTCACGGGCAAAATCCATGGCGTCATCCCAGTTCTTGAAGATATAGGAGAAACGATATCTGTTTTCCGGCATATATCTTCTGACTTTCAGGGTAACTTCTGTCAGTACACCAAAGGTTCCTTCGGAACCCATCATAATCTGGTTAATGTTTGGACCGGTAGCTTCTCTTGGATACGGAGAGGTCAGAATCTGGCCACGTGGTGTAGCGTATTTCTGCTGCATAACCATATCAGAAATACAACCATAATAGGTGGAGTTTTGACCGGATCCGCGCGTAACAACCCAGCCGCCTACGGAAGAATATTCAAAAGACTGTGGGAAGTGACCGCAGGTGTAATTGCGTTCAGCACCAAATTCAAACTTGGCACAGTTCAGGTGACGTTCCAGATCCGGACCGGACATACCGGCTTGTACGGTAATGGTCTGATCCGTTTCGTTAAAGTTCAGGACCTTATTGAAGTTGCGTCTCATGTCCAGAGATACGCCGCCCTTTACCGGTTCTACGCCACGGGTAACGGAAGAACCGCCGCCGTAAACATAAAGCGGGATTTTCTTTTCGGCACAGTAAGCAACGGTCTTTTCAATCTGTTCCGAAGTGGACGGATAAACAACCAGATCCGGCAGGCTGTCCCATTTATGTTCTCTAACGCGATACAGGTCATAGGCAGTCTGGCCAAAGGCAACAGACAGACGGTCATAATCGGATTGGGACCACTGATCTCCGTAAACACTCTTAAAGAATTCCAGATCTTCTTCTGCCATCTTCGGTGCATAATCCGGTCCAAGGTCAACGGTATCCAGACCCGGGTCACAAACGAAGTCAGTTACTTCTTCATCATGCAGGTCAATGCGATCTTTCATCATGTTGTAAAGGCTTTCCTTCGGGAACTTAAAATGTTCCGGATCACCCCAACGGAAAATGGAACGATAGGAGCCCTCCGGTGCAGGCGTTTTAATCCATTTTGGCTCAAAGCCACTATAAGGTTTGTATCCCATAATTAAAATCTCCTTTTCTTATTTCAACAAATCAGAGGTAGCAATGATATCGGCGCCAAGACCGAGCACATTTGGAATAATAATGTCACCACGCCCAATTCGTTCTGTTACGGTAGTCTTATTAATTTCCTTCATGACATCAAAAATTTTGTCTTTCGGAATATCCGTGGAAACACGGCACGGCAAAACCGGATGATCCGGGAAAGCCGTTTTTACGGTGGAACAAATGGTTCTCATGGGGTGAGTCAGTTCATTTACGGCAAACTGTTCCCCACGCTTGCAGGAGTTACCGGTTACGGTAATCTGCTCTCCTTCCTGGGTTACTGTCAGAGTGCAGCCTCTGGGACAGGTAATGCAAACCATGGTCTGTGTCATTTGTTCTTCACCTCTATTTCTGCATAAAGTTTGGTGGCAGGGCCAAGTTCTGCTGCGGCAAAGTTAATAATCAGCTTTTCCATTTCCGGCGGACGAAGGAACGCATATTTCTTTTCTACAAGAACCTGCTTTTCGATGCCGATCTTTTCATCACCGGTTTCCGCAACAATGCGGAATGTGGCACCGTTCACCACCTTACGGGAGCGGAAATAAACAATGGTCTTTTCCAAATTCCCGCCAAGGGTAATCTGCTGCGGCACAATATAGGAAACACCTTCGGCCGCCGTTAGTGGAATCCGCTGTTCCGGGGCACGATCCGAAGCCACGTATGCGGCTGCGGAGGCACCCGCAATTTCGGCGGATTCGGAAACGTAATCTACCAGGTCATTGACGTGAAGGGCATTGCCGCAGGAGAATACGCCCGGCACAGAAGTCATTAACGCTTCGTTGCAAACAGGGCCCTTTGTCCGTGGGTCAATGGCTACGCCCAGCTTTTCCGCAATTTCATTTTCCGGAATTAAGCCAACGGAAAGAATTAAGGCATCACAGTCTATTTTTTCTTCCGTTCCCGGAATTGGCTTCAGATTTTCGTCTACCTGTGCAATTTCCACTGCATTCAGACGGTCCGTACCAAAGACACGGGTAACCGTATGGGATAGGTGCAGCGGAATATTATAGTCATTCAGACACTGATGAATATTTCTGGTCAGTCCGGACGGGGTTGGCATGACTTCGTAAACACCAACCACTTCTGCACCTTCCAGGGTCAGACGACGGGCCATAATCAGGCCAATGTCTCCGGACCCGAGGATAACACACTTTTTGGTTGGCATTTCCCCCATCAGGTTAATAAAATGCTGTGCGGTACCGGCAGTAAAAACACCTGCCGGCCGGGTGCCGTGAATGAAGACCTGCTTTGCGGTCCGTTCTCTGCAGCCGGTAGCCAGAATAATGGCTTTACAATGCAGTTCCGTAACCCCTTCGGTGTTGACTAAAAGTACTTTGAAACCGTCAGCAATCTTTTCTACCGAGGTAACGAAGGTTAAGGTCATGGATGGAATACCAAGGCTGTTGAATTCCTCCATAAAGCGTTCTGCATATTCCGGACCGGAAAGCTTTTCCCCGAACCGAACCAAACCGAAGCCATCGTGGATGCACTGCTTCAGGATACCGCCTAAGCGTTCTTCCCGTTCTACCAGCAATACGTCGGCGCCCTTTTTATGGGCTTCAATTCCGGCAGCCAGACCGGCAGGCCCACCGCCGATAATTAACACATCCGTCTGCATCATGCTTCTTTTCCCTCCTTCGTCTGACCGTACAGAACAACGGATTGTTCATTGGTCTTTTTGACATCTGCCAGGTTACAGCCTTCGTGTTCTGCAATAATTTTGGTAACCAAAGGACTGCAGAAACCGCCCTGACAGCGGCCCATGCCCGGACGAACCCGCTTCTTTACAGCGTCTATGGTTGGCGGGCAATACGGAGAATTCAAGGCATCCAGGATTTCTCCTTTGGAGATTTCTTCACAACGGCAAATGATAACGCCGTAATCCGGATTCTGTTGAATCAGCTTGGCACGTTCTTCCGGAGGCAGCTTGCTGACTTCCGGAATACCTTTGCGATTCGGATCCCAATTCGTCTTTTCCGTGGCCCCCATTTTGGTAGCTACTTCTTTTGCAATGTCCTTGGAGAAAGCAGGTGCTGCTGTAATGCCAGGGGACTGGATGCCGCCGGCGTGGTACAGATTTTTGCACTTTCTGCCCCATTCCAGAACAAAATCTTCTTCAAAGGTTGGCGCCCGAACGCCGGTAAAGTAAGTAATAATGTCCCGTTCATTTGCGGCCGGGACCGTTTGTTTCTGCTTTTTATAAATGGCGGCAATGGATTCCGGATACGTTGCCCAGTCTTCCTTTTCCCGGATTTCTACGGCGTCCGGGCCGGCAAGAATATTGCCGTGGACGGTTTTCATAATCCCGCCGCCCTTGGAATGGCTTTTCAGCTGTTGTTTGGTAATCAGCTGAATGGAAGCTACTGCATCTATGATTTTACCGCTTTTGACGTCCTGAATGGTATCCGTTCCGCGGCGCGGATGGATACTGTAAAACCGGTCCCCGGCATACTCTGCAATGTCATCTGCAAACACGCCGGCGGCATTGACAACCATCTTCGGATAAATGGTTCCACGGTTGGTATAAACGGCTTTAATAACACCGTCCTGTACCTCCATACCGGTTACCATGGTATTCAAAGACATCTTAGCGCCGTTTTGTGCCGCATTTTCTGCGTAAGCAATGGTCAGATTATACGGCGATACGATTCCGGCAAGAGAATTGTACATGGCAAACTTAAACTCAGGGTTAAAGGTTGGATTGTCCTTCAACAGCTTCTTTTTCAGCACCACTTCAGCATCCGTAACACCGTCATGATGCTTACGCCAGGCCACAAGGGCACAAACCGGCAGGAATAACCACGCCTGCGTAAAGCCGGCGTACTGGCCAATCCGGCGGAACGGCACATCCAGTTCCTTACAAACCTGATCATACATATGATTCCCAAGCAACACATATTTTTGCTTCAGGCTTCCCTTGGACAGGTCCACCCCAACGTGGACCTCTCCATCATTCCGGCCAGAAGCCTGCATAGCAAAATCCGACTCCTTGTCCACCAGGAGAATGTCCAAATTGTATTTGGACAGCTCTCTGGCAATGGAGCAGCCGGAAATGCCGCCGCCGATGACCAATACGTCCGGCGCAGCGCCTTCCAAAGTGGTATCCTTTACCGTCGGCGTACGAACCAGTACGGGTTCCGCTCCGCGCAGGACAATGTCATTCACCACGTGCACCCTGCTTTTCTTGGACGCACACATGGAGCAGGCATTTAAAATGTCCTGCCAGGTGTCCAATTCTCCGGTGACGCGGAGAAGGTCATCCTCCAGCGTAACGTGAACCCGGTCCCCGTACGCCTGAGAAAGCTTCTTTTGAAGCTTTTTGACGTTGCTCATGTACAAACACCTCTACTTAACTTACATCTAATCTAAAAGTGAAAAACACTTAACCATTTTCAGAAAAAAGAAATGATGATTCAGAGTCGGTCAGTTGACCGACTACAATAATTATAGTATACTGTCCCTGGAAAGTCAATTCACCAAAGTAGCTGAAAACAGAAAGGAACTTTTGACATGGCGGCTCCCCGTAAGGATGATGTAAAAACCATTATCATGGATACCACTGAATCGCTCCTGCAAACCAATTCCATAGACAACATTACCCTGGCCACGATTGCCAGCGCAGCCGGCATCTCTAAGGGTACGCTGTATTATCATTATAAGAACAAGGAATCCATTCTTGTTGATATTACAGACCGCTATTTAACAGACCAAAGAAGCCAACTCGCCCGGTGGGTGGAAAACAAAAGTAAAGACACATCCTTCCACCGTCTGGTGAAGTATGTTATAGAACGTAACGTCTACGAAACCGGACCCCGCCTGCATCTGCTATATAACGCCTGCATCGGGAACGAAGAAATCCGCAATATGATTGTAGAGCGGTACCAGGAATTCAGCACCTATATTGCCCGCCTGATTTCCGAGCGAGTCAGCGGTATTAATCCCACCTACCTCTCCTGGCTTCTTTTACTTCTTTCAGATGGTCTGATTTTGCAATCGGAATTAAAGACTCCCGGCTTTGATGTACAGGAATTTATTTCCGACACGGCAAAGTATGCCCAAGGCTTGCAAAGTGTGACAAATTGCGAATTATAATTGACAAATCCTTTCCATTCAGTAGATAATAGACGAAGTCCCATTGCAAGCGTTGCAATTTTTAGGAGGTTACCCTATGTCCAAGCGCGAAAATTCTCCTACACTTTATGCGTATGTTAAGAATTACATTATGAAGCTGATTATCTCCGGAAAATATCCGGCAGATTCCAAACTTCCCACCGAATACCAATTAATGGAAGAGCTGAATGTAGGCCGGGCCACAGTTCGTGCCGCTCTTGCCCAATTGGAACAGGAAGGCACCATTTATAAACATCAGGGTGTCGGAACCTTTGTCAGCAAAAGAAGCAAATTGTATGGTTTGGAACCGTTTATGTCCCTGTCCTTTGCTCTGAAGCACTTAGGTTTGGAAGAAAATAATCAGATTTTGGAGCAAACCAAAATTAAAGCATCCGGGGATCTGCTGACCAGACACTGGAAGGAAGGCACCGAAATTTATCGTATTCTTCGCCTTCGGAAAACCGGAGAAACCGTTCTGGCTTTGGAAGACAACTATTATTCTCCGTATTCCTATTCCATGCTGAATGAACAGGACTTGCAAAAATCTCTGTCCCATAACCTGCTGACTTACCTGGAACGTCCTATCAACCGGATGGATTACACCAACCTGGTTCGGACACCAACACAGGAAGAAGCCGATCTGCTGGGAATCCAAACCTCCGAAAAGGTCATTGAAATTCTTCGTTGGATGTACATTGAAGAAGAAGAGGAACCGGTAAACTTTGCCCATGTTCTCTTCCCATCCCACGTTTTGGAATATCCGTTCCTTGGTTAAAATCTGAAAAGCACAAAATCCCGTGCCGGCTGGCACGGGATTTTTCTTGCGTAAAAGTATACCTTACAGAAGAAGCCCTCACGCAAAACTGCGTGAGGGCTTTTAACTTTATGACTTATTCTTTGTTTCCCGTTTCTTTTAAAACATTTACTTAGAAACGTAGTTAGCCGGGTTACGTGCAGCAGCCGAACGGCTGGAGCCGTCGTTAACACGAATTTCAAAGTGAAGGTGTGGGCCGGTGGAGTAACCGGTGCATCCAAGGATACCAACGGTCTGTCCTGCACTTACAGTCTGACCAACACTAACGGTAGATTTGTACAGATGGCCATAGTAAATATGAAGTCCCTGACCATTGTCAATTACTACCATGTTACCATAACCGCCGTTACAGCCACAGGAGCTGGACTTTCTATAGTTATGAGAACATGCATTGGAAGAAGTAATAATGGTGCCGGAGTCCGCTGCCACAACAGATACATTGTAGTTGCTGGCGTGACTACAGGTAATATCCATACCGTAGTGAGTGTAAGTTCTACCGTTCAGGGTACGAGTACCAAAACCGGAAGAAACATAACTATCAGAGCACGGAACCGGCCATACCATAGTACCATTACTTTTACCGGAACCGGTGGAACCCTTACTGGAGTTCTGCTGTACCAAAGCGTTCATCCAAGCCTGCTTCTGCTTTTCAATCTGTGCAATATAAGCCTGCTTTTCGTCATTGTCATCTTCCAACCCGTCAATGTAGTTGTCCAGTTTCTTTTTCTTGGCATCTACAACAGCTTTGTCAGCGGCAATGTCAGATTTTTCAGATTCCAATTCCTGCTTGGAAGATTCCACTTCCTGCTTACTGGACTGGATTTCGGCTTCTTCCGACGCCATCTGTTCCTGCTGTTCTTTTACGGAAGATATTTCTTCTTCCAGCTTATTAATTAACGCCTTGTCATTTTTGGTAACACGAGCAATTAATTCAATACGGTTCAGCAGCTGTCCAAAGTTTTCCGCTTCCAGGATTAATTCCAGGTTGGAAATGTTGCCGGACATATACATGGCACGCATCCGGTTAGCAACCGCTGTCTGTGTTTCGGAAATGGTATCTTCCTGTTCCTGAATGGATGCCTGCAGCTCTTCAATACTGGATTCCAATTCTGTAATCTTGGAATTCATGGTATTAATCTTGGTGGTTAAAAGGTCAATTTTGTCCTGTACCGCATCAATCTTGGTCTGATAAGCATCAATTTCCTTCTGGATACCGGAAGCTGTTTTTTCAGCATCCTCAATATCTGCATTATTCGCGTCAATTTCTTTCTGTGCGGCATCAATTTTTTCGTTTAACTCATCCACTTTTTTGTCAACTTCAGACTTTGTAACAGCAGAAGCAGTAAACAAATTGGGGACAACCGGAAGAACGGCAAGAACCAGGGCAAAAGCCATAACGAAGGAAAGAATTCTGGTGTATCTTGCGTGTTGTTTAGTGTGTTTCATCCACAACGCCCTCCTGTTCTTTCAAATATCTGGACATGGAAATAACAGAGCCAACGGTACCTGCCAATATACCAACCAGAATAAAGCATCCTAACATCGGCAGTGCATACGTTTTGAAACTGATTGGATTGTCTCCAAGGACGCTAAAGACGCCACTGACTGCCTTCATGGTCAGCTGATATAAACCGTAAACCAATCCTTCGGAAAGCAGTCCGGAAATAATTCCGATGACAATCCCTTCCACAATAAACGGCCAGCGGACGAACCAGTTGGTAGCGCCAACCGCTTTCATGATACTGATTTCCAACCGTCTGTTGTACATGGTAACCCTAACGGTATTGGAAATAATAAACAAGGAAACAACAAGTAAAATAACAATCATGCCAATGCAAACAATGGAAGCTGCGTTCTTCAGTTCCCGTACCTGGGAGGCAATGTCACTGTTCCCGCGGACACTGTCTACATTGGAAATGGATTTCAGGTTTTCCACCACGTTGTCGTAATTGTCCAGGGTTTTCAACTGTACCCGGTAGGCATCCGGCAATGGGTTTTCGGTCAGACCTTCCATCAGAGTGGCATCATCTCCGAGCTCTTCCAGCTGCTGCTGATACGCCTGTTCTTTGGAAACAAAGGAAGCATCTTCTACGTCGGCAATCATACGAATGTCCTGACCGGCTTTGGAAGCGTCCGAGTCAGAAATGTCATCCGTCAGGTAAACCATGATAACGCTCTGGTCCTCTACGGATTCCAGTGCCGCATTAATGTTGGCATACAGCAAAACTGCCAGGCCGATAATTAAAAGGCAGGAAACCAAAACCGCTACGGAAGCAAAGGACATCATGCGGTTGGACCACACATTGCGAATGCCTTCCTTGGTCAGGTAGGACACGTTAAAAGAGTTTCTTTTGGTTGCCGTCTGTTTCTGCGAGGTAGCCTTTGCCGGCTTTACAGTACTTTTCTTAGACATTGTCGGATCCTCCCTTCTTCAGGGATTCACTCAGGTCTTCAAAATACTTTTCATAATCAAAGGCAGGCTTAGTTACATCCTCTGTAAGATCATCTACGGTTACGGTTTTGACGGAATCAGAACTGATTTCCTTGGTATAAATGCTGGTGTCAAAGGAGGTTTCTGCTTCCTGTACCTTTGGCAACGGCTGTTCTTCCACTGGCGATGCAGCTGTTTCCGGAGCCGGATCTGCCGGCTGCTGCGGTGGCTGTGCCTGTGGTGCCGGAGTTTCTGTCCGCGCGGCCTGTGCCGACGGAGTGGCAGCGGTTGCTGCCCGTTCGGCTTCGGCCAGGATGGCCGCAGACTTAATCTTTTCGGTATCCAGCGTAATGGTCTTCATAGTCGGCGTGTTGCCGGCAGGTCTTTGGCGCGGCGCTTGCCGTTGTGCGGCCGGCGCTTGCGGCTGTCTGACCTGGCGGCCTCTGCCACCACGGTAGTCAAAGCCACTGCCAGCCCCCGGCATATCCGATACCACTTGTCCGTTGTCTATAACAACAATGCGGTGGTTAAACTTTTTTACCAGATCATGTTCATGAGTAACCATGATAACGGTAGTGCCGTTTTCATTGATACGGTTTAACAGGTCTACAATTTCATAGGACATTTCCGGGTCTACGTTACCGGTCGGTTCGTCGGCAATGATGGTGTTGGCGTTGTTAACCAGTGCACGTGCTAAAGCAACACGCTGTTGTTCACCACCGGAAATTTCATTCGGCAAAGAGCGGGCTTTATCCTGCAGGCCTACCAAGCTGAGTACGTACGGAACCCGTTTCCGGATTTCTTTTTCGCTGGCACCGATTACCCGCATGGCAAAGGCAACGTTGTCATAAACGGTCAT
Source organism: Bacteroidaceae bacterium (assembly GCA_963600825.1). Taxonomy (GTDB): domain Bacteria; phylum Bacillota; class Clostridia; order Oscillospirales; family Acutalibacteraceae; genus RUG420. Next base: position 12,349 of record CAVCCW010000009.1, read on the forward strand.
ATTCTGAATCAGACGGAAATCCTGGAATACGATGCCGAGAGTCCGGCGATAGTACGGAATTTCCTTCTTCGTCATCCGCGTTAGGTCATAGTTGTTAATCATGATGGTTCCACTGGAAGGAACTTCTTCTCTCATGATGGTTTTCAGGAAGGTTGATTTACCGGCACCGGATGCACCAACAATGAAGACAAACTCTCCGCGTTCAATGCGAAGGTTTACATTCTTCAAAGCTTCGGTCCCGTTGTCATAAACCTTCGAAACGTTTCTGAATTCAATCATGTGGTTTCTAACTCCTAGGTTTATTTTATGTGACTTTTTCAAGCAAAATACAAAAGTTCTGTTAAGGCATACTTCAAGTAATAAACCTTAACAGAACACATTATACCATATAAATGCCAAATTAGTTACAATTTTGTAACCCTTTTTCTGAAAAAGCGTTTTTTGTAAAAGCTTACAAAAAACGCTTTCAGACTGCTTTAAGAGACAGACATTATTTGTCAAATTAGAACTTGGTTGGATTGGAATCCAGGTACTTCTTAACCATAAGGGCAACTTTGAAAACAATGGCGTCATCAAATTCCCGCAAATCCAGACCGGTAAATTTTTTGATTTTTTCCAACCGGTAAACCAAAGTATTCCGGTGAACAAACAGCTTTCTGGAGGTTTCCGAAACGTTCAGGTTGTTTTCAAAGAAACGTTGAATGGTAAACAGAGTTTCCTGATCCAGGCTGTCAATAGAGCCACGCTTGAATACTTCCTGCAGGAACATTTCGCAAAGGGTGGTTGGCAATTGATAAATCAGGCGGGCAATTCCTAAGTTGTCATAGGAAACAATATCCCGTTCCGTATCAAATACCTTGCCGACTTCCAGTGCCACCTGTGCTTCCTTTAAGGAGCGTGACAGGTCTCTGATACCGACTACGGTAGTACCGATACCAACCTGTGCACTGCTGTAGAATTCAGCACTAAGCGCATCTGCAATACTTCTGGCCAGCTTTTCTAAATCCCGTGGATCTACATCGTTCCGGACTTCTTTGACCAAAGCAATGTCTGTTTCGGAAATGTTGATTACAAAGTCCTTATTTTTGTCCGGGAACAGGTTCTGGATGATGTCATATACTGCGGCATCTTCCCCGCCGTGTACACGGATTAAAAGGACAACGCGGGTTGCGTCATTATTGAAATGTAATTCCCGGGCTTTAATGTAAATGTCTCCCGGCAAAATGTTATCCAGAATAACATTCTTGATGAAATTACTGCGGTCATATTTTTCATCATAAAATTGTTTAATACTGCGCAGGGAAACCGCCAGAATTTTGACATAGTTTTCCGCCATTTCGTCGTCTCCGTCCACAAATACCGCATATTCGTGGCTCAGACGAAAGCCGAACGCCTGGTAGGTAACCCCGTCTAAGCGAACCGGATCCGTGGTAGAGAAAATGTCAGTAACATTTACTTTTACCTGTTCTCCAATTCGTTCTAATTCACTACAGGAAATGACAGTACCGGTTTCGTCCACAACGCCGGTGATTCTGTCAATGGCGTCCCGCATTTGATGGATGACGCCCTGAAAGAGTCTGTTGGCCATGCCGCAACCTCCTATTTCTATGGAACTTAAGGTTGCACAGTTTTGTGCAACTTGCAGTATAAATTCTTCTACATTTTACACAACTAAGTAGGAAAAAGCAATGGTATTTTGCCAACTTGCTCATAAAACTGACGAAAAAGCCAGATTTCCATGGTGCAATATACCCAAGAAAACGGCGCTTTTCCAATGGAAAAGCGCCGTAATAATCACGAAGGATTGGTTAAAAGCAGTTCCTGTTCCGCCGGAGTCAGCGGGCGGCAGGCCCCTTCCGGCAAGGCCGGATCCAAAGGCACACTTCCCATAGATGTGCGCTTCAGCGCAAGGACGGCATTGTCCCTTGCTGCAATCATGCGCTTAATCTGATGGTACTTACCTTCGCAGATTTTAATTTTGATTTTGGAATTGCCGGCATTGTTATTGCCGTCTGCACCAGTGTCCTTACTATCAGGAAGCAGTTCCACTATGGCAGGAAGGCATTCCGTGCCGTCCTTCAGCGTAATTCCTTCCGCAAAAGCAAGGATATCTTCCCTGCTGAGCGGATGGTCCAGCACCGCTTCATAGGTTTTCTGAATATGATTCTTCGGAGACAAAATACGGTGTGCCAGCGCACCGTCATCCGTCAGCAGGACAAAACCGGTGGTATCTTTGTCCAGCCGGCCTGCCGGAAAGAGGCCCGGCCGCAACAGCTCCGGCGGAACCAGGTCCAGTACCGTTTGTGCAGTCCTGTCTTCCGTGGCACAGATAACCCCTTGTGGCTTATTCAACATCAGATAAACAAACTTCTGATAGGTAAGTTCCGTTCCATCCACTACAATGCGGTCTTGGTCAGGATTGACAGAAAAACCGGGATCTTTTACCGGCACTCCGTTTACTGTTATTTTTCCTTCTTTGGCCAATACTTTAACCTGTTTTCGGTCACATAGGCCCTGGGAAGAAACCAGTTTATCTAATCGCATTCTGTTTCCTTTGTTCTCTGTTTATTTCTGATTTGGATTCTTGCGCATGGCGGCTACCTTGGCATTGGCCTTAGCCACATTTTCCTGTAAAGCGTGTACTTCATTCAGGCTCTTGGAAATGCGGTATTCTGCTTCCTTAGCAAGATCATCTACATATTTTCCAACACTGCCCTGCAAATCTACAGCCCACTTTGTGGCGGCATCCACCTTGGTTTGGGCAGCATATTCTGCGTCCTTTGTAATTTTTGCTGCGTTGGCCTTTGCCTCACTTAACAGTGTTCTGGCCTTTTCAACCGCTTCAGACACAATAGCATCTGCTTTCTGCTGCGCTTCGTTTAGGGCAACATTTGCTTTCTTCTGTGCTTCAGAAACAGCGGTATTGGAATCCTGCTGTGCCTTAGAGAAGGTGCTTTGCGCATTCTGACGAAGGGTGTTGGCCGCCTCATTTGCTTCCTGCATAACAGTAGATTCCTGAATCATGGAGTCTGCCTTTTCCCGTGCAGCAGTTAACATGGCTACGGCCTTGTCATGTGCTTGCTGAATGGCTACATCTGCTGCGTTTTGTGCCTGCTGTAAAGCAGCCGCATTCCGTTCTTCGGTGTCGGCATTAATTTCACGGGACCGTTTTTCGGCAGCAGCCAAGAGTTCCCGGCCCTTGCTGCGGGCACTGGCCAGGGTATCTTCTGCTTCCCGCTTGGCACGGTCCAGGATTTCCCGACGTTCTGCGGCAATGATCTTAGCCTGCTGAATTTCTTCCGGAATATCCTGACGCAGATCCTGAATAATGGCCCGTACGGCAGATTCGTCTAACGTTACCTTGCCGCCACGGTATTTCCCGTCTTCTAATAACTCTTCCAATTCATCCAAGTAGTTTTCAATTTGTGGCATAGTCAATACCCTTTCTTATTTGGCGTTAAGCCGGCAAATAATATCTTTTGCTACTGCACTCGGAACAAATGAGTCAATGTCCCCACCCATGGTTCCGATTTGTCTGACAATACTGGAACTTAAAAACATGTTTTCTTCCCTGCAAGGGAGAAAAATGGTTTCTAAATCGCCGGAAATGTGACGGTTTGCAATGGATTGCTGGAATTCATCTTCAAAATCCGACACAGCCCGTAAACCTTTGACAATATTGGTAATGCCTTTCTCTTTGGCATAGGTTGCCAAAAGGCCCCCGTAAATATCTACAGAGACATTGTCCATATGGGCAGTGCTCTTGCGGATTAGTTCGGCTCTTTCCTCTTCTGTAAAGGTATAGGAACCAATTTTGTTGTAGTTGCTCATGACTACTACGGTAACTTCATCAAAAAGCTTGGCTGCCCGTTCAATAACATCCAGGTGGCCATTGGTAATCGGGTCAAACGAGCCCGGGCAGATTGCTTTACTCATCAGTATCTCCTATATGACGAAACAGTGTCAGTTTAATTTTGCCATAGTCATATTCTTTGGCTTTGCGGAACATGCCGGCGGTTTCCGGAAGGGTTTCATCCCGTGCGGTTTCACACAGAATGATACCGGAATCCGACAGATGCGGTGCCAGCAACGGCAAAATCCGGTCAAGGATCTGCTTATGGTACGGAGGATCTAAAAGGGCTATGTCAAAAGTATCCTGCGTTCTTTGCAAAAATACGGCTGCTTCCTCCTGACGAAGGGTAACCGGCAAACGATCCAGCCCGGTGTGCTCTAAGTTTTCTTTGACAAACTGCAAAGAACGTGCACTGTTATCTATAAAGGTGCAGGAAGCAGCCCCGCGGCTTAATGCTTCCAAGCCCAGCTGTCCGGATCCGGCAAACAGGTCCAAAACCCGACTGTCCGGCAATTCAAATTGCAAGATGTTGAAGATGGATTCCTTCACCTTGTCCGTGGTAGGACGTACATCCAATCCTTCCGGGGCAACCAGTTTACGACCCCGGGCAATTCCCGATATTACACGCATATACATCCTCCCGTTCAAATCACTTCATTATCCCTTATTCTACCTGGTCTGTCAATAAAGCAACAGCCAAGCTGTGCGAAGAACAGGCTTATCGACCTTTGAAATCAAAATAGGATTTTACTGCCGCCGCATCTTTTCTGGAAATTCCGGGTAATTTTGCCAGCGTGTCTAAATCAGAGCGTTTTATGGCATCCATGGTTTTTAACTCGCGCAGCAGTGTGGCAGCCTTTTTTGGCCCAATCCCCGGGATATCTGTCAGTTCACTGTGACGGGCATTCTGGCTGTGCTTCTCTTTGTGGTAAGAAATAGCAAAGCGATGCACTTCATCCTGAATGGCAGTTACCAGGGTAAACACTTTTCTTGTCTGCGAGATAGTAATTTCTCCGCCATCCGAAGCAATGGCGCGGGTGCGGTGCTTACTGTCCTTAACCATGCCGAAGACCGGCACCGACAGGCGCAATTCCTCTAGCACCTGCTGGGCAATGTGCACCTGCCCCAGGCCGCCGTCCATCAGAATCAGATCCGGCAGCTGACCAAAGGCTTGGTCAGGCTGCGATTCTGCTTCCAGATAACGGCGGAAGCGTCGGGTCAAGACTTCACGCATGGCACCGTAGTCATCACCGCCCTGCGCCTCTTTAATCAGAAACTTGCGGTAATGGCTTTTCAAAGGGACGCCGTTGCGGAACACAACCATGCCACCGACCGGGTCGGACCCCGCCGTATGAGAAATATCATAGCTTTCAATGTATTCCGGAGGATGGGACAGCCCCAGCATTTCCCCAAGTTCAATAACGGCGGTGTCCCGTTTGGTCTGGTGGTGGGTCTGTGCCAGCTTTTCGTAGGCATTGCTTTTGCAAAGCTGTACCACCTCAAATTGCTTTCCTTTTTGCGGAACCAGTATGCTGACTTTGCGGCCGGCTTTTTCCGTAAGCCACTGGGTCAGCAATTCATCGTCTGCACAGCTGCCGTCCAGAACAACCTTTTCCGGGACATCTTCCCGTAAAAGATAATATTGCTGCAGCATGGCACTGCGCGTTTCTTCCAGGCTGTTGTCCAGTTCTACAAAGAAGTGTTCACTGTCCGTCAGGGTGCCGGACTGGAACCGCAGCACATGGAAACAGATTTTTTCTTCTTCGCGGGCAAGGGCAAAAACGTCTTCCGTATCCGTTCCGGAGAAGATGACTTTTTGCCGTTCGTTCAGGCGGCGGATGGCCCGGATGGTATCCCGGACCTCTGCCGCCTTTTCAAATTCCAACTGCTCCGAATACCGTTCCATGCGCTGTTCCAGTGCGGCCACATATTCTTTACTGCCACCCTTTAAAAAAGCAATAGCTTCATCTACGGCAGCATCATAATCTGCCTTCTTAATTTTGCCGCAGCAGGGTGCATTGCACTGGTTCATGTGGTAATGCAGGCATGGGCGGCGTCCGACCGTGCTGCATGGGAAATGCAGATTACACTGTGGCAGCTTGAAAATCTTCAGCGCCGCATCCAGTGACTGGGACACAACGAAGGAGCTGATATAAGGGCCAATGTAAGTGGAACCATCCTCTACCTTGTGGTAAGTGAACTGGAGGCGGCGCCACGGTTCATTGGTAATTTTAATGTAGCTGTAGCCCTTGGAGTCTTTCAGCAAAATATTGTAATGCGGTTGATGTTGCTTAATTAAAGAGCACTCCAGGATTAACGCTTCAAATTCGCTGCTGGTAAGAATATAGTCAAAGTCATGAACGTGCTCCACCATGCTGCGCACCTTGTTGGTGTGCGTATTCTGGGAACCGAAATACTGGCTGACACGATTCTTCAGTACCTTGGCTTTGCCAATATAAATGATTTTGCCTTTCCGGTCCTTCATAATGTAAACACCGGGTGCCATGGGCAAGCCCATTGCCTTTTCCCGCAAGTAACCCATTCGTTCGTTTGCCATATCCTCACCTACTTTCTTATACCGGTGTGGTCTATTCTCCTTGTCAATCACCACGTTAGTGCCATGAAGTTCTTCACATCAAATACTGGTACTCTTTTGGGGCAAATGGTCCCACTGCAATCAGGGACAAGGAGAACAGCACACACCGGAAAATGCTAGTTAAAACAAAAGGGCGCGTCTTACAACGCGCCCTAATTTTTGCAAAATATTTATTCAGCGAAACCAGATTCAACCAAAGCAACCAAAGCTTCTACTGCTTCTTCTTCATCAGAGCCACCGGCCATGATGCGGATTTCAGTGCCGCCCATGATACCAAGGGAAAGGACACCAAGAAGAGATTTTGCATTAACCCGGCGTTCATCCTTTTCAACCCAGATGGAAGACTTGAATTCGTTTGCTTTCTGAATGAAGAAAGTTGCCGGACGGGCATGGAGTCCAACCTGATTCTGAACCTTTACGCTTTTAACATACATAGTAATAACCTCACAAATATGATCATTTCAAATATGTAATCATCCGGCTGATGGGAGCCTTCGATTTACTGCCCCGGAGGGCAAATCCAAAATTTCGTGTTTATTATAGTCACAAAGATTTTGAAGGTCAACGAAATTCCTAACTTTCGTCCGAGTAGTCAACTTTGGTGTTTTTTTCACTCTTATGTTTGTTAGAAATGAACAGTTTTTTCTACTTTACAAAAGCCCAATATCTTGTGCTTATGAACATTTGCTCACCCAGTAGTTACGCTATTTATTGCGCTTCTTCCTGCAGTTCTGCCAGCAGCTCTTTTTCCGTTTCGGAAAGGCTTGCAGAAGCCAGTAAATCCGGTCGTCTTTGCAGCGTTCTGCGGAGTGCCTCTTTCAGTTGGTACCGTGCTACTTTGGCATGATCACCGGACAGCAAAATATCCGGAACGGCGCGGCCGTTCCAGACCGCGGGGCGCGTGTACTGCGGATATTCCAGCAAATGCCCGTAGTGGCTTTCAATTTCATAGGCGTCTTCATTGGGAAGAACCCCCGGAAGCATACGGCAGACGGCATCGGTCAGGGTGCAGGCCGGCAATTCTCCGCCGGTCAGAACATAATCCCCAACGGAAATTTCTTCGTCTACCAGTTCCTCTAAAACCCGTTCGTCTACGCCTTCGTAGTGGCCGCAAAGCAAAACCAGCTGATCATAAGAAGCCAGCTCTTTTACCTTCTCCTGCGTTAGGGTCTGACCCTGCGGAGAAAGATAAATCAGATGCGGTTTCTTGTTCTCCTGCACCCGCGGCACAGCCGCAAAGCAGTCATAAATAGGCTGGGCCTGCATGACCATGCCCATGCCACCGCCGTATGGAGCGTCATCTACACGGCAGTGCTTATCCAACGTGTAATCCCGGATATTATGGCACGCTATGGTGACATATCCGGCTGCACGCGCCCGCCCAATGATACTTGTGGAAAGAACTGACTCGCAGAGTTCGGGGAACAAGGTTAAAATGTCTATTCTCATAACAGTCTCCTACTTCCACATTACTTCTGCACTTCTTCTGCCGCCGTGAAAATACCCGGAATGGGGCGCACCGTAATACGGTCTTCCGCCACATTGGCCTCCTGCAGGATGCCGGGGATCAGCGGCATATAAAATGTTTGCCCGTCTTTCCCGCGAATCTGCCAGATGTCCGTGGAACCAGTATTCGTTACATCTGCAACCGTACCATAAACTTCCCCCGTATCTGCATCCGAAACGGTGCAGCCCAGGAGTTCAGCCACAAAGTAGCGGTCTTTTTCCAGCGGAGCGGCATCCCGATCTACATATAGTACTTTATTGCGCAGCAGGTTGGCCTGATCCATGTCTGTAACGCCTTCCAGCGTCAGAAGAACCATTTTCCCGTGCGTGCGCACGTTAACTACCTGATGTGGATTTTGGCCCGCCTTACCAAGGTATACCGTTTTGAAATGCTTAAAAAAAGAGGGGTCATCGCACCAGGGGTCTACCTTCAGTTCCCCTTTCACGCCGTGCGTGCTGACAATTTTGCCTAATTCCAAATAAGAAAGACGCATGGAAATTCCTCCGATAGAAAAACGGGGCGAACCGCCTGGTCCGCCCTGTCTGTTTAGTCAATTTCGACTGCAATACGTTCTTCGTGATGATTGGCTGATGCCTTCATTACGGTACGGATTGCTTTTGCGATTCGGCCCTGTTTGCCGATAACTCTGCCCATGTCATCCGGGGCAACGTGCAAATGATAAACGGTAACACCGTTTTCATTCGGTTCGTCAATTTCTACGGAGACAGCGGACGGGTCATCTACCAGACCCTGCGCAATGAAGATTAACAAATCTTGCATGGTGTCCTCCCGCTATCAGTTGATGGCGCCTGCCTTTTTCAGAAGTGCGCGTACAGTTTCAGTCGGCTGTGCACCGTTGGCGATCCACTGCTTGGCCTTGTCTGCATCAACCTTGATTACCGGCGGTTCCTTGGTTGGATCATAGAAGCCGATTTCTTCAATAAAGCGGCCGTCCCGCGGATAACGGGAATCTGCTACTACCATACGATACTGCGGTGCTTTCTTAGCGCCCATTCTTCTCAGTCTGATTTTTACTGCCATGATAAGTCCCTCCAAAATTCAGTCAATGGTCTTGTAAAATTTTTGTACCCCTTACAGGCCCAGCTTGCTCAAATCCATGCCATTCAGATTTCCGCTGCCGGCCATCCGCTTCAACGCACGGCGCGACTGCTTGTTATTCATCTGTTTGAACATTTTTTGCATCTGCTTGTACTGGTTGAGCAACTTGTTAACGTCTTCTACCTTCTGGCCAGAGCCTGCGGCAATTCGGCGTTTCCGGGAACCGTTAATCAGTTCCGGTTTTGCGCGCTCTTCCGGGGTCATAGATAAGATCAGAGCTTGAATGTGATCAAAATCTTTCTCATCTACCTCTATATCTTTGAGCTGCTTTCCAACCCCCGGCATCATTCCAAGCAGGTCCTTTACGGAGCCCATCTTGCGGATTCTGACCAGGTTGTCCAGCAGATCATTGAGGTCAAATTTGTTTTTCTTTAACTTCTTTTCCAGGCGAGCTGCTTCTTCATCGGAAAAAGACTGTTCCGCCCGTTCAATAAAGGAAAGAACGTCTCCCATTCCCAGGATACGAGAAGCCATCCGGTCCGGATGGAAGTACTCCAGATCATCCAGTTTTTCACCGGTGCCGGAGAATTTAATAGGTTTGCCGGTGACGGCCTTTGCGGACAGAGCAGCACCGCCACGGGTGTCACCATCCAACTTGGTCAGTACCAAGCCGTCAATGCCGACTTCTTCGTTGAAGGTAGAGGCCACGTTGACGGCGTCCTGACCGGTCATGGCATCTACTACCAACAGAATTTCATGTGGATGTACGGCGGCCTTAATGTCCTTCAGTTCCTGCATAAGCGTTTCGTCTATATGCAGACGACCGGCCGTATCTATAAAGACATAGTCATATCCCTGATCTTTGGCATATGCTATGGCTTCTTTGGCAATTTCCACGGGATTTCCCTGGCCCTTTTCAAAAACGGGAACCCCAGCCTTTTCCCCGACTACCTGTAACTGTTTAATGGCGGCCGGACGATAAACGTCACAGGCAACCAGTAGTGGGCGATGTCCTTCGCCTTTCAGCTTTTTGGTAATCTTGGCACAGTGTGTAGTTTTACCGGAGCCCTGTAAGCCGACCATCATAATAATGGTGGGCGGATGCGGCGCCACGGTCAGTTTGGTCCGTGTGCCACCCATCAGTTCTACCAGTTCTTCATTTACAATTTTAATAACCATCTGGGCAGGTGTCAGACTTTGCATGACCTGTGCGCCGATGGCCCGTTCAGTTACTTTGGCGGTGAAGTCCTTGGCCACCTTGTAGTTAACGTCCGCTTCCAACAGAGCCAGCCGGACTTCCCGCATGGCCTCCTTCACGTCGGATTCGGTCAGGGAGCCTTTACTTTTCAGACGGGAAAATGCGGATTCCAGTCTGTCGGACAAACCTTCAAATGCCATGGTTTTGCTCCTTATTCTTCATTCAGGGTTTCTGCAATGAATTTAATCTTGACGACGGCATCATTGATGTCTCTGCTAAGGCCGGTCCGCATGTTATAGGTATTAATAACTTCGGCCGCTTCCAAGATTTCATCCAGGCCCTTCTTTACTTCGGTAAAACGTTTAGCCAGACCCAGCCGCTGTTCCATTTCAAACAACTGCGCTTCGGCACGCTTAATGGCGTCCCGGACGCCCTGCCGGGTAATGCCTTCGTTTTCTGCAATTTCTGCAAGGGAAAGGTCATCTATATAGTAATATTCCAGGAAGTCTTTTTGGCGGTCTGTTAACATGTCGCCATAAAAATCCAGCAAGCTGTTAATGCGTTCAAAATCTTTTGCCAAAACACTTCCCCCTTTTCCTTCATTTTCACAACGAAGTGTAAAAACGTGCCTGTAAAGGGCATATCTTTACAGGCACATATTATACTTTTCCTACCCCTACTGCGTCAAGGGCGTTTTCCGTTTTTCCGTACCAAGTTTTTGACGGTTTTTCCAATGCTTTTTTGGCAGGCTTCCACAAATGGTGTAAAGTGTTTTGCTTTACACAAAATATGGACTATTTCAAAGTGGCTATGGTAACGCCGTCCTGTCCCTCTCCGTAAGAGCCTAACCGATGGGACTTGATTTGCGGATGGGAGTCTAAGTATTTGCCGACAGCCTTGCGCAGGACGCCGGTTCCTTTCCCGTGAATAACGGTAAACTGTTCAATGCCGCAGCGCACCTGCAAATCAATGAAACGGTCCAGGGTAAGGAGCGCTTCGTCCTGCGTCATGCCGCGGAGATCACATGTGGTTGTGGCCGTGGCGGTGGCGCGGTTTTCAAACTTGTTGTTCCGCTGCGTACGGGTCTTGGGCCGGCTTTTTTCCCGTGCCTTGCGGGCCGCTCCGCTTTCGTCCAGGCGAAGGCGTTCCAGCGGCACACGAGTCCGGATTAAGCCGGCGGTAACTTCCACCATTCCTTTTTTATCAGGCAATGCGGTAACTTCTGCCGGCTCCGCCAGATCGGCCACAACCACCCGATCTCCCAGTTGCAGCGGCCGTGGCAGGACGTAGTCCTCCTCTTCGGCAAGCGCCACAATGGGGTTGGTAATGTCATCCAAGTTTGCTTCATGCTTTCGAATGGTACGTTTGGCTTCCGACTTCAGCTTGCCGAGGTCAGCGGCCGCAGCCTGCTGCTTCTTTAATTTATCCAGGTCATTCAGGAAGAATGCCGCTTCCCGTTGGGCCCGCTCCACAATGCGTTCTGCATCCGCACGGGCTTTGGCAACTTCCTGATCCTTCAGCTCTTCAATACTGTTCTTCGTGGCAACCGCTTTTTCTTCTGCCGCTCTGGCAGCCTGTTGCAGCTGCTGTACTTCTTCCCGCTCCTTTTCCAGAGCACTGCGGCTTTCTTCGAGCTTTTGCACAATATCTTCAAAACGGCTGCTATTATCCGACACAAACTCCCGTGCCCTATCTACCACTTCCTGCGGAATTCCTAAGTGTTCCGAAATGGCAAAGGCATTAGATCGCCCGGGAGTACCAATAATCAGGCGGTAGGTTGGACTTAACGTAGCAAGGTCAAATTCACACGACGCATTTTCCACACCCGGTGTACTTAAGGCATATTCTTTCAATTCCGCATAGTGCGTGGTTGCCGCAATCTTAGCCCCTTGCAAATGCAACTGCTCCAGGATAGCCTTGGCCAATGCCGCACCTTCAATTGGGTCCGTTCCTGCCCCCAGTTCATCAATCAGAACCAGGGATTTTTCATCTGCTTCCTTCAAAATGGTAACAATGTTCCTCATGTGGGAAGAGAAGGTGGACAGAGACTGCTCAATGGACTGTTCATCCCCAATATCCGCAAAAACGCTGTGAAAAATGGCCATTTTGCTGTGGTCATCCGTTGGCAGCATCATACCGGATGCCGCCATCAAAGACAGCAAGCCCAGTGTCTTAATGGATACCGTTTTACCGCCGGTATTAGGACCGGTAATAATCAGGGAGTCAAACTCTTCCCCTAATCGGATGTTTGTTTTGACTACCTTGGCCGGGTCAATCAGGGGGTGCCGTGCACCTTTAAGGTCAATGATTCCCTGGTCATTCAGCTCCGGTGCCGACGCCTTCATGGCATACGCCAACTGCGCCTTGGAGAAAACCAGGTTTAGATATAAAGCAGATTCATAACTAACTTTTGTTTCCTGATAAATGGCGCCTGCCTGTTCCGACAAGTCCGCCAGAATCTTTTCAATTTCTTCCTGCTCTTTTCCCAGGAGCACTTTAATTTCGTTGTTGGCTTCCACTACGCTCATTGGTTCAATGAAGACCGTTGCGCCGGAGTCGGAGGTGTCCTGAACCAGTCCGGCTACCTCGCTCTTGTGCTCTTTCTTAACCGGGACAACGTACCGTCCGTTGCGGATGGTCACAATGGAGTCCTGCAACGCCACAGCGTAGTGGCCGGAATGAATAATGCGGTCCAGTTGCTGCCGGATTTTTTCTTCCTGGCGATGCAGTTGTCTTCGAATGTCTTTCAGCTCTGCAGATGCATCATCCGCCATCCGGTCTGCCGATAAAATACACGTAAAGATTCTATCCTCCAAATAGCGATTCGGATACAGCACCTGGAAATGATTGGTCAGACTGGTGTCTATGCCTTCACAGGAAGCGTACCAGTCATCCAGGCTCCGGATGGCACGCAGCGTTCCGCCGACTGCCAGCAAGTCCGCCATGCCAAGCACCCCACCGGTGGAAGCAATATACAGCAGATTGTTTACATTCTCCAGGCCTCCAAAGGACGGGCCGCCGAACTTGGCCAGCAGCATATGCGCGTCCAGGGTTTCCTGCAGCAGACGCTGCGCATCCTGCAAATTGTCAGCCGGTTCCAGTTGTAACGCCATTTCTTTGGCGTCCGGGCAGGCCACAAAAGAGGCCAGGCGCTCCAGGATTTTATCAAATTCCAGTGCTTTATTTTGTTTCTTGTTCATTCGGTGTAAGCTCCTTCAGGGATTTCAGGAAATCAAGGGTTTTAAAATGCCGCCCAGTCTGCTCCAGCGCAAAGCGTTCTGTAGCCATATTAAGTTCTGCCAGAGCCGGCGGCGACAATTGAAAATCAAATACTTTTTTAGGTTCAGAATAAATAATATACCGCATAGCCGTTACGGCACTTAATGACAGTGCCAGGCCTTTGCCCTGCCCGTGCTCCGCACAGTACAGCGCCGCGTCTGCCGGATTAAAATACATAACCGGCGTTTCATACTGCCCACATTCCCGACACGCCACCAAGTTCGGCATATATCCTGCGTCAGACAGGCCGCGGAGCTCCGCAACTGACTTCACTAATTGTGGATCCCGTTTTTTATTACTTAATAAATATAAGCTATTCAGCAATAAAGAAAGCAGCTCTGCTGCAGGGGCGTTTTCCGGCGCCAATTCCGAAAACAAATCTGACAAATAAAAAGCCGTGCTTAAAGCATCAATATCTTCCCGCAGCCCAAAGAACACGTTCTTCGGCTGTGCCGAATCCACCGAGTTGGCGGATTTTCCCTGATACAGCACGAAATCGGAATAACAAAGCAACTGTGTACCAGCCAGCAAATTGCTTTTCAAATTTTTGGCTCGGCGGACAAACGCCCGTTGCAGCCCATATTGTCCAGTTAAGATGGTAATCAGCCGATCAGCTTCCCCCACCTGCTGTTCCCGGACCACCAAGCCATCTGTTTCCAAGTGCATCTGTCCACCTCCTTCCGATTGAAGCTTTCTGTCATTATTACATATTGTACCAGCATTATAATACTTTCCCACAGATATTGGGAAAGAAAGCTACCGCAGGTTAGCCCGAACGGCAACATCTGCGGTAGTTTAAATTTGAAGCAGCTATTATTAGTTTGCTATTTTCAGTTTGCCTTGCAAGTTTATTTTCCTTAATCCAGACCAAAGTTGTGGATAAGGCCTTCGCGATCCCGCCAGCCTTCTTTGACTTTGACCCAGCAGTGCAGGTTGACCTGGCAGCCAAAGAAGGCTTCCATGTCCTGACGGGCAAAGGTTGAGATTTTCTTCAGCATGGCACCATGCTTGCCGATAACAATGCCTTTATGGCTTTCCTTTTCACAGTAAATGGTGGCATCTATATCCAGGAGGTCCCGATCATCCCGCTCTGAGAAACGTTCAATGCTGACCGCAACACCGTGCGGCACTTCTTCCTGCAGTAAACGGAGCATCTTTTCCCGAATCATTTCTGCGGCAAGAACCCGCTCCGGCTGGTCCGTCAAGGTGTCATCCGGGAAGAAGTGCGGACCCGGCTGCGCCATCTTCTTCAGTTCGTCCATAAGTTCATCTACGCCGTCTCCTTTGACCGCGCAGACCGGGACAATGGCCTGAAAATCAAAGACGGAGCCCCAGAAAGACATGCATTCGGCAAGCACAGCCTTGTCTGCCAGCATATCAATTTTATTGATGGCCAACAGTACCGGCACGCCACCTTTTTTGCATTTTTCCAGCAATTCCCTTTCGGCAGGGCGAACTTCTTTTCCGGGTTCTACTACCAAAAGGCAGGCATCTACGCCGGCAATGCTGTCGGCCACCGCCTGAATCATCTTTTCCCCAAGCTTATTTCTGGGCCGGTGGTATCCCGGCGTGTCTGTAAATACTAACTGACAGTTTCCGGTGGTTAAAACACCCATTATCCGCGTACGCGTGGTCTGCGGTTTATTGGAAACAATGGCCACCTTCTGGCCAATCATGCAGTTCAGCAAGGAAGACTTTCCTACATTCGGACAACCAAGAATAGAAATAAAAGCAGTGCTGCTTTTAGCTGCAGTGTCTTTATCCAAGTTAAAATTGCTCATTAAATTTCGCTTTCTTCAATGTAATATTTGCCGTCCCGACGAAGACCCAGTTCGTTCAGGGCCTTTTCTTCGTGTTCCCGCATCCGGACCAGTTCCAACCCGCCGGATTCATGATCATATCCGAGCAGGTGAAGCATGGAGTGTACAGTTAAGTAGCCCACTTCACGCTCCAGAGAATGACCGTATCGTTCGGCCTGATCCATGGCGCGTTCCAGAGACAGCACAATGTCCCCTAATTGAGCTTCCCCGGTATCCAGGTTGACATCATACTGGCCTTCCACACCAAGAGGGAAAGACAGGACGTCCGTTGCCTGGTCAATATTCCGATATTTGGCATTCAGTTCCCGAATCTGTTCGTTGTCTACAATGGTAACGGAAACTTCTGCGTCACTTTCAAAGTTTTCGCAAACCAGAACGGCGGTGCAGCAGCGGCGGATTAAGAGCCGCAGGCCTTTTGGAACCTTAACGGCATTTTGTTTGTCGGTAATTACCACTTTTACTTTGTGGGCCATGTCATTTCTTCTCCTTCTTTTTCTGATAGCGTTCATAGGCGTTGACAATTTCCTGTACCAGACGGTGGCGAACCACGTCTCTGGCGTCAAAACGGATGGTGGCAATGCCGCTGATGCCTTTCAGAATTTTAGTTACTTCCTGCAGGCCGGATTTCTTTCCGCCGGGCAGGTCAATTTGTGTAATGTCCCCGGTAACAACCGCTTTGGAATTCATGCCCAGGCGAGTCAGGAACATCTTCATTTGCTCCGAAGTGGTGTTTTGGGCTTCATCCAAAATAATGAAGCTGTCATCCAGGGTGCGGCCCCGCATGTAGGCAAGCGGTGCCACTTCAATGGTGCCGCGCTCCAACTGGCGTTGGAACTGATCCGGCCCCAGCATGTCAAAAAGGGCGTCATACAGCGGGCGAAGGTACGGGTCTACTTTCTGTTGTAAGTCCCCGGGAAGGAAACCAAGGCTTTCTCCGGCTTCTACTGCCGGGCGAGTCAGTACAATTCTGCTGACTTCCTTAGCTTTAAAGGCTTTGACAGCCATGGCTACCGCCAGGTACGTCTTGCCGGTACCGGCCGGACCAATACCGAAGACAATGGTGTTGTCCCGAATGGCCTGCACGTATTTTTCCTGACCCAGGGTTTTGGGCTTGACCGGTTTTCCTTTGCTGGTAATGCAAATGCAATCAGTCATCAGAACGCCAAGCTGGTCTTCCTGTCCGTCCGCCACCATTTGCATAACATTGCGAATGTTTTGTTCGTTTAAAAGCTGGCCTTTTTGTACCATGTCCAGCAGGACCTTAATGACTTTGACAGCAGCTTCCAGTTTTTCCCCTTGACCGGTCACCTTCAGCTGTCCGTTACGGCTTAATACCGTTACCTCATATTCCTCTTCTATCATTTTAATGTTGGAATCAAAGCCGCCGAACAGTTCGGCCTGCTCTTCCATGTTATGAAATGATATGAGCTTTTCTGCCATAGTAAGTCCTTTCTGCAAACGCCTTGGGAATTCTTTCCCATTGGGGAAAAGTATAAAGCATAATCACTAAAATTTAAATTGACAATCTAGCCAAATATCCTAGTTTTTTATTCTCCACGTGTGAAAGAATTCACAAGGTAAAAGGGACGCAGAAAATCTGCGTCCCTTTCTAAATTAAGCTTCCAATTGAGAAATGGCTTTCCGGGTCTTTAAAATGGATTCTGCCGAAACAGAAAAAACATCCAGGCCCCATAAAAGCAAGTGATAAATTAAGCGCGGATCCGTTACAAAAGCGCCGCAGGCGCTGACCGGAATTTTAGCGGCCTTTGCCGTGCGGATAATCTGCGCAATGGCAGAGGTAACGGTCGGATCTAAGCTGTTGTATACGTGCACCTTATCCCGTTCCAGGTGAAGCAAAGAGCTGGTAAGGTCATTGGCGCCAATAGAGAAGAAGGCACAGGCCCTGGCCAGTTCGGGCAGGCATTCTAGCGCTTCCGGGGTTTCAATCATGGCCCCGACAGGAATACTTAAAATATGTTTTCCTTCCCCACGGAGTTCTACCGTGGCTTCCGAAACAATTTGCTTTACAGCAAGCACTTCCTCTGGTGAATGCACCATAGGAATCATAATCTTGACTTTACCGAACTCCGAGGCGCGCAAAATGGCGCGGATTTGCGTTTTCAGGACCGAACGGTCTACCAAGCCATCCGGCCGCATTTTGCCGCGCAGGGCAGGAATACTTTTTTCCCCGCTGGTATCCAGAATACGGATGACTACTTCTTTTCCCTTCATGGCCTGCACCACGGAAGCGTAGGCCCGAAACTGGCCGTCCTCTGTGGGGGCGTGGGCACAGCCCTGGAACAGGGACTCTGTGCGGAACAGACCAATTCCCTCTGCCCCGTTTTCTATGGCCCGGGATACGTCCTCCGGTTTGGAAAGATTGGCATATACGGCTTTTTCTATCCCGTTTAACGTAACGGTAGGACAATCCAAAAAGCGCTGTAAGGTTTTTTGTTCCAAATAAAACTGGGTTTCCCGTGCACGGTAAGAAGCCAGTTCTTCTTTGGTTGGATTTAGGCAAACGGCTTCCAATGTACAGTCCACTACCACCTGGTCTCCGTCCTTGATTTGCGCTGTGGCAGCAGGTACTGCCATGATAGCCGGGATGCCCATGGCTCTGGCTAAAATAGCGCTATGGGACGTAAAGCCTCCATTTTCGGAGACTAGACCAGTTACATTTCCTTTGCCCAGTCTTGCCACCACGGAGGGCGTCAGTTCCCGGGCCACCAAAACGGTGCCGGCCGGCAGGGTCTCGTACCGGACCGGGTCTTTCCCCAGGAGCTCCATTAAAAGGCTTTGCCGCAGGTCACGGATGTCCGCGCCCCGCTGCCGAAAGAACACGTCCTCCGACTGGTTAAACACTTCAATATATTTTTTGCAGACCCGATCCAGTGCCGCCTCTGCCGGCCATCCGGTCCCCATCTGCTCTGCAATTTCCTCATGCAAATCCGGATCCTGCAACAATGCAAGATGTCCACGCAAAATAGCGGCTTCATTAGGGCCGGCCCGCTGTTCTATCCTTTCTGCCATGGCAGAAAGGCGGTCCTGCAGCCGATCCACCGCAGCTTGTAGCCGCTGGGACTCCGGCACCATACCTTCAAACTGGGCGGCGCTGTAGTCCAGATCCACATCCGGCAACACCACCGCACTTCCAATTCCGTATCCTTCCGATACGGCTACCCCTTTCAACATACTCATTTCTCCATTTCCTTTGCTAAGGGAGAGTGTCCTCTCCTTCCAGCAGCTCCGCCATCCGTTTGACGGCATCCCGTTCGTCCGGGCCGTCTGCAATAATGGTGATTTCACTGCCGTACTTAATCCGTGCGGACAGGAGGCTGATCATGCTTTTGGCATTGGTTTCCGTTCCGTTGCAGGAAAGCAGAATGCTGCTTTCAAAGCGGGCGGCTTCTGCCACAAAGGTATTGACCGGGCGGAAATGCAATCCGTTTTCCGCCAACACGGTTACTTTTCTGGAAATCATGCTTTGCCTCCTTTGTCCTTTTTTAGTCAAAGCCATTGTAACATGGAAAAGACCTTGAATCTATGCTATTATTTTAGATAACTACATCAGAAAGAAGCGTTCTTATGCAACACATTCTTAACGGAAAACGGACCCCGGCCTGCAAATACTGTGCCATTGGCAGAACCGCCCCCACCGGAGCGGAAATTCTTTGCGTCAAGCGGGGCATTATGTGTCCGGACTCTTCCTGTAAGCACTTCAAATATGATCCGCTGAAACGGGAACCGGAGCGCAGTCCGAAGCTGAAAACGCACTATTCTGCAGAAGACTTCAAGCTGTAAAAGGAGCATGTAATATGGCAATTTTTAAACCGTTCCGGGCCCTGCGCCCGGTTCCGGAGCACGCTGCCGAAGTAGCCGCTCTCCCCTATGACGTAATGAATTCGGAAGAAGCACGGGACATGGTAAAAGGAAACCCGTACTCCTTCCTGCACGTAGACAAAGCCGAAGTAGATTTGCCGGAAGGCACAGACCTCTACAGCAAACAGGTCTATGAAAAAGCAGCCTCCAATCTGAAGCAATTGGAAACGGACGGCATCTGCAAGCAGGATACCACTCCCATGTTTTATATTTACCGTCAGACCATGAATGGGCAGGAGCAAACCGGTTTGGTTGGCTGTGCCTCCATTCAGGATTACATAGACGGCAATATCAAACGGCATGAACTGACTCGCGCAGAAAAAGAAGAAGACAGAGTCAATCACGTAACGTATTGCAACGCCAACACCGGCCCTATCTTCCTTGCCTACCGCAGTTCGGACAAAATTTCCGCCATTCTGAATGACTGGAAAGCAACGCACGCCCCGGTTTATGACTTCACCTCCAGTGAAGGAACCGTTGGCAACACCGTTTGGGTTGTGGATGACGCCACCGTAAACCAGGAGCTGGAACAGCTGTTTGCAGACATCAATGCGCTTTATATTGCGGATGGGCATCATCGCTGTGCTTCTGCTGCCAGAGTTGGCCAGAACCTCAGAAAGGCCCACCCGGGATACACCGGCGCAGAAGAGTTCAACTTCTTCCTGGCCGTTGTCTTCCCCGCCGACGAACTGGCCATCATGGACTACAACCGCGTCGTTCTTCTGCCGGACGGCATGAACAAGGAAGCCTTCTTCCATGCCATTGAAGACAAATTTGAAATTGACAAAACCCCGCGGAAAGAACCGTATCATCCGGAAGCACCAAAGACCTTCGGACTTTACCTGGAAGACAACTGGTATAAATTGACCGCCAAGCCGGGCACGTATCCGGCAGATCATCCGGTGGATTCTTTGGACGTTTCCATCCTGCAGAATAACCTGCTGGCCCCGGTGCTCCACATCGGAGACCCGCGCACGGATCCGAAAATTGACTTTGTCGGCGGTATTCGTGGCCTCGGCGAGTTAGAACGCCGCTGTCACGAAGACATGGACATTGCCTTCAGCATGTATCCCACTTCTCTGACGGAGCTTATGAACATTGCGGACGCCGGTCTTCTGATGCCACCAAAATCCACATGGTTTGAACCGAAACTTCTTTCCGGACTGTTTGTCCACAAGTTTGATGACTAAGCCTGCATAAATTTGTATAAAAATTGCCCCTGTTCCCAATACGGGAACAGGGGCCTTTTCTTGTGCATTAAGCCGCAGCATCCGGGAGTGTTGCAAATCCGGTAGAGGAGTTGTCATCCTCATCTTCCACGCTGGCAGCATTGGCAGATTTTGACTTTGATTTGCCACTATTGACGCTAGAGGAAGACGAAGAAGAACCAGAGCTTTCAGTTTCCGATTCCGAAGCAACGGTAACCGTTGCACTGTTGGTGGAAGAAGAATCCGAGGTGCTGGAAGCGCCTTCCGGAAGTTCTAAGAATTCCTTGTCTATGTACTTGGACAGCATGTCCACAATCCACTGGTAATTGAAGTAAGAATACTTGTTGCGGACGCCGTGTTTCAGGGCTTCGGTTGCTGAGTAATCCTTCAGGAAGACGGTGTGACAATTAGAGGCGTTGGAACCATACACGGTTACGGTCGGAACCAGCTTAGGATCCTGAATGGTAACGGTACCGTCTGCGTCAATGTTAATGGTACAATCCAGAACCACGCCAACTACCTGGTCCGGTTTGGACTGGGTAGAAATGAAATTACCTAAGGAATAGGCACAGAAGACCTTGCGGCCATCTGCAGCGGTAATCCATTCAGCATTCTGTACCACGTGCGGGTGTGTACCAATAATCAGGTCAGCACCCCAGTCTGCCAGATTCTGTGCCAATGTAGTCTGATCCGAAATAATGGTATGACTGTCTTCGGTTCCCCAGTGGCAACCAACAATGACAACATCAGCAATCTGGTTGGCTTTTTCTACCTGTGCCTTAATGACGTCCGTTTCATCTGTGTAGATAACCCGTCTGGTACTGTCTGACGGAGTATTAATTCCGTTGGTACCGTAGGTATAACTTAAGAAAGCAATGGTCTTCCCTTCATATTCATACGTTGGAATATAGGTAAGATCATCTTTATTCCAAAGACCGGAATAACAGATGTCGTCCGGCATATCATTTTCATAAAAATCTACGGTAGCATCCAGTCCGGTTGCACCTTTGTCATAGGTGTGGTTGTTGGCAATAGAGAAGACCCGGACATTCATATCATACAGTGCCTCCACCGCCTGACCCGGCGTAGAGAACGTAGGATAAGAGCTTGCCTGCAGTTTGTTGTTGGCCAAGGATTCCTGGTTGAACCAGTTTACGTCGTGATCCTTATAAAAGTCAGCCACCTGTTCGTAACAATACGAGAAATCATAGGTGCCATCTGTACTTCTGGCCTTAGCCTGTTCATACAAACGCTGATGAATCAGGTTGTCTCCGGATGCCGTAAAGGTAAAGCTGACAGATTGTCCTTTTGCGGGCGATGCAGTTTCCTCCGTCTGAGTACTGTTATTGCTGTTCATTTTATGAACGATGGCAATAATCCCGAACACCAGCCCGGCCAGCACCAGCAGGCACACCAAGATAAACGGAATCAGGCGCCGGGGATTATACCGGCGCTTCTTTTTCTGTTTTTCTTCATGGGCCCGTAGCACCGCGTCATGCGTGGTTGCGGTGGCATAACGGCCATTGCTGCTGTCCACCATATCATATTGGGAAAAGCTGGAACGCGGAATACTGCCCCGTTTGGTAACACGGCGGCTGTCCCGCTCCTCCTGACGTAAGCGTTTATAATTGCGGATGCCCCGCTTTAAGCTGAATTTCTTTTTCTTCTTTTTGGGCGTAGGTTTCCGATTCGGCTGTTGCGCCGGGCGTGGCTGCTGATTCATTTGCAAAAGGTCCCTTCATTCCAAGTAGTCTTATTCATCAGAAAAGTCCGTAATGTTGCAGGGCCTTGTACACCCCGTCATCATGCAGATCTGTAGTTACATATTCACAGGCGTCTTTGACGTCCTGGTCCGCATTGCCCATGGCAATGCTGTGCGGTACATAGTGTAACATGGTTAAGTCATTGGCGCTATCCCCTATTGCGTAACAATTGGAACGTAAAATGCCGGTTTTTTGTAAAATAAAATCCATTCCTGTTGCCTTGGTATAGCCCTTTTTCACGCATTCGTAAAGCTGATTTTTTCTGGGCACCACATCGCAAAAAGATTGAATTGTTTCTAAGAAAGCAGAAAGATTGCTGCCTTCCAAAGACCATGCGGAAAATTTGTCTATGCAGAAATCCGGGTCCTCTATGCTGCGGTCTGTCGGCACACCGGCCGCGGCAAAATGGGCGCGGCTCCGCAGCGTGTAATCCCGCATGGGAAGGGTATCATCAAAATACATGGCGTCTTCACTTTCGTAAATAACTTCCATGCGGCAGGCCCTGGCCGCTTCCACTACCAGGCGGGACTGCTCTTTGGTCAGGGAATCATGCAGCAGATCTTCTCCGTGCAGAATGACATGCATGCCGCAGGAACAGATAAAGCCATCTAATGGCAGGGCCTTAATCCGCGGATCCACGTGCAAATACGGGCGGCCGGTGTTAATAACACACAGGCAGCCGTTTTCCCGAACCTTCCGGAGCGCTTCCATGGCGGAATCCGGGACTACATAATGAAAGTCCATTAAAGTGCCGTCTATGTCTAAAAACAGCAGCTTTTGTTCCGTACTCATGGGAGCGCTCCTTTTCGGGTTGATTCAAAGAATTGGGTTAATCGTCAGAAGCAGAGGCTACTGCTTCCTCCAGCCATTCGGCATCTTCATCCTTACCAACTTCACCGTGCTTAACAAAGAGCATGGCAATCAGACCAAGGGTAAAGAACAGGGCACAGAACAGGAACATATAGTTGTAATCTTCCTGGAACAGGCCAATTAATAAGCCACAAAGAATGGGGCCGGTAACGGCAGCCGAGAAGGTAGCCGTGTAGTAGTAGCCGGTAAAGGTTCCTACATACTCCCGTCCGCCAATGGCAAGTACCAGCGGAAGGGTGTTAATGTTGATGGCACCAACGGAAGCACCACCAACTACCAGGGCAATCCAAAGAATAACCCAGGTAAAGGTGTTAACAGAACCGTCTGCCTTTGCCGGCAGCAATTGGGATGCCACCAGATAAACGACAAACATGACAACAATGACAATCAGTCCGCCGACAATGGTTTTCTTTCGACCAAACTTCCGGCCTAAGATCCCGGCCGGGATGCCGAACAGTGCCAAAGATACCGCAAAGACAGCCATCATTAACGTAGAGTAAATTGGCTGTACGTGTAATGTGGTGTTGGCAAAGTTGGTAAAGTTCGGGACAATGGCTTCCGTTGCGTTATTAATCAGGAACAGCGCTGCCAGCATAACAAGCAGGCTGGTTTTTTCTTCTTTGGTAATGGGAAGATCCTTAATTTTGATCTTTTTGGCTTCTTCCCCTGCTGCTTCCAATTCCACCTTAGCAGAAAGGTCATGTTCCTTATTCTTCTTGTAGAAAATGGCAAGAACCAGGAGGCACAGCAGCGCAATGATGGAAACCAGCAGAAAGATCGGCGTGTAATTCACGTAGGTTGGATTGCCGGCAGCATCTAAAACAATATTTCCGGCATCATCCAGTACCTGGCCCAAATCATTAGTTTTGGCCTGCAAAGCTTCCTGCATGGATGTAAATCCGAAGATACCGCAAAGCAGCGCAGCAAGTGTACCAATGACGAAGCCGATCATCTGTCCAATACCGCCCATAATGTTGATGACGGCATTGGCATCCGATTGCAGGTGACTTGGGGTAAAGTCCGGCATGATGGAAACCACCGGAGAACGCCACACCGACATGGTAAAGTTAAAGCAGATAATGACCGTCATCATTAAAAGAATGCTTAAACCGGAAGATTTCACGGTAGCTGCCATGGGAATTAGTGCGTAAATTACAGCACAGATTGGCAGGCAGAGCAGCACATACGGCATCCGCTTTCCCCATTTAGAGTGCGTGTGATCCGACTTCTTTCCAAAATACGGCTGGAAGATAACACCGAAGATGTTATCAATGGTCATGATGGCGTTTACAATCAGGGCTACAGACAGCCAGGCGAGCCAGCTATGTCCATTTACGTAAGTGGCAAACGCACTGTTACCCTGAAAAACTTCCGTCAATTTGGCGCGAAAAATGACCGGAACGTAAGAATTATAAACAGACCAGAACAGCATACAGGCCATAAAGCCAAAGCCGATAAGAATGGTTCTGCCATAATTTAACTTCCCGGCAGCGGATTTTCCGCCAGGTTCTTTTTGATTCATAGAAAATGATTCTCCTTTTTATTTTGTTCCGTTAAATAACCCTTTTCATTATAAACGAAAGCTTTATAATAGAAAAGAATTCATATCAGAAAAGAGGAAAAGAACGACGCCTATGATCATCGATTCCCATGCTCACATTTATCCGGAAAAAATTGCAGTCAAAGCTTCTGACAACGTAGGAAACTTTTATGGTATCCCCATGGCTTATGACGGAACACTGGAGCACCTTTTGGAGGAAGGCACCAAAGCAGGAGTAGACAAGTTTCTGGTACATTCCGTTGCCACGAAGCCGGCGCAGGTTTCCTCTATCAATCAATTTATTGCGGAATCCGTTGCCGCTCACCCGGATCGGCTGATCGGCTTTTGCACCATGCATCCGGATTCCGAAAACAAAGAGGCCGAATTTCAGTGGGCCATGGAACACGGTCTGAAAGGGGTCAAGCTCCATCCGGATTTTCAGGAATTCTATATTGACGATGACAAAGCAAAAGAAATTTACGCTTTGGCCGAAGGGGTCTGCCCAATTGTCTTTCATATGGGAGACTATCGCACAGAGTTCAGTAAAGCAGAGCGGCTTGTCCGTATTATGAAGGAATTTCCAAACTTAGACTGCATTGCAGCCCACTTCGGCGGCTATTCCGAATGGGCAACCGGCGCCGCCTATCTGGCAACGGAACGTTGTTATGTAGACACTTCCTCTTCTACCTTTCAGCTGGAACCGTATCAGGTACGTCAGCTGGTAGATATTTACGGTGCCGACCGTGTGCTCTTTGGCACGGACTATCCCATGTGGGATGCCACAGAAGAAATGGCACGTCTATTAAAGGCTGGTTTTACCGAAGAAGAAAAAGAAAAGATGTTCCACCTGAATTTGGAGCGGTTGCTTGCCAAATATGAAAAGTAACTCGCCAAAGAAAAAGAAAACAGGAAACAAAAGAAAGCAGAAATAAAAAGGCAGCCAGGACAATATCCTGACTGCCTTTTTCATGGCACGCCCGACAGGGGTCGAACCTGCAATCCCCAGAACCGGAATCTGGTGCTTTATCCATTGAGCCACGGGCGCGTGTTTCAGTCTATAACGACTGGTGTTGAAAGGTGATTTCCGTATCAACGACGGAGATTATACCATATTCACCCCGGTAAAGGGAACCCGGATTGAACAGATAAATTCCATTTTCTTCAGAAAAATATGGTTGATGGGTGTGTCCGAAGAGTACCACCTGCCGATTTTGCTTCTTAGCATCAAGGCGAATCAGGTCATAACCCATCTTTACGTGTTGCATATGGCCATGGGTAATATAGAATTGATATCCACCAATGGTTTCAAAGGTAGTGGTTGGCAACTGGGAAGCATAGTCACAGTTGCCCGCCACCTGAATAATGCGTTTTCTTTGTACGGCCGGGAGATCCCGCAGGACGTCCATATCCCGCTCCCCGTCTCCCAGATGGATAATGACATCCGAGTCCAGGTGTTCATAGACAGTGGTATAAAGATATTCCTCTTTCCCATGGGAATCCGATAATACAAGGATTTTCATAAAGTTTACTCCCGGTTTGCAAATAGTCTGTCATAGTCCTGCAGATAATTGCCGGACAAAATGTTGTTAACCCAGTCTTCGTTAGCCAGATACCAGTTCAGCGTTTTTACAATGCCCTCTTCAAAGTTGGTTTCCGGCTTCCAGCCCAGTTCCTTTTCAATTTTGGAAGCGTCTATAGCATACCTGCGGTCGTGTCCCGGCCGGTCCGCAACATATTCAATCAGGCTTTCGTCTTTGCCGACAGCCTCCAGGATTTTCTTTACAATGGTAATGTTGTGGCGTTCGTTGTTGCCGCCGATGTTATAGATTTCCCCGTTGGTGCCGTTATGCAGAATTAAGTCAATGGCACGACAGTGGTCTTCTACATATAACCAGTCCCGTACATTCATACCGTCTCCGTAAACCGGCAGTTTTTTGTCTGCACGGGCATTGGAAATCATAAGCGGAATTAACTTTTCCGGGAACTGATACGGTCCGTAGTTGTTGGAACAGCGGGAAATAGTAACCGGTGTTCCGTAGGTACGGTGATACGCCATAACCAGTAAATCAGCAGACGCCTTACTACTGGAATACGGGCTGCTGGTGCAGAGCGGAGTCTGCTCTGTAAACAGGTCTTTGCTATCCAGCGGAAGATCTCCATAAACTTCATCCGTGGACACCTGATGAAACCGGCGAAGACCGTAGCGGTTAAAAGCATCCAGTAAAACAGAGGTACCAATAATATTGGTAGTCAGGAAAACTTCCGGATGGTCAATAGAGCGGTCCACATGAGATTCCGCAGCAAAGTTAACCACACTGTCAAAGTGTTCTGCCTTGAACAGCCGGTACACCGTATTGCGGTCCGTAATGTCTCCTTTCACAAAGCGGAACCGCGGATGCTGCAACAGCGGTTCCAGAGTTTTGACAGAACCGGCATAGGTCAGGCTGTCAAGACAAACAATTTGGCAGTCTTCGTGTGCGTTCAGCATATAGTAAATAAAATTGCTTCCGATAAAACCGGCACCGCCGGTAACAAGGATCTTTTCCATGGAAAGCCTCCTTAAAAAGATTCATCTATAGGCATGGTGGCGCGGGCGTTGAGGTCCAAACCGGCGCGGGAGCCTGCCATGTATTCAAAGTACCCCTGGGCAGCTACCATGGCAGCGTTGTCGCCGCAAAGATTCTTTGCCGGCAGATACAGCTGCCAGCCATTTTGCTGGCAAAGGGTGTTCATGCGGGAACGCAGGAACGAGTTGGCGGAAACGCCGCCGGCCAGGACAATTTTGTCATAGCCCAGCGCTTTTGCCGCTTTTTCGGTGTTTTCCGACAGGCAACGGACTACGCCGGTAATGACCGAAGCGCCCATATCCGGTACGCTAACTGCTTCTCCCTTTTGTTCCAAATTATGCACCGTGTTAATAACGTAGGTCTTCATACCGGAAAAGCTGAAATCATATTCCGCACCGTTGACTTTCGGGTGCGGCATAGGATACGCCTTCGGGTTCCCGGTCTGGGAAACCTTATCTAAGTTTAATCCACCGGGATACGGAAGACCCAGAACCCGGGCGCATTTATCCATGCACTCCCCGGCGGCATCATCCCGTGTCCGGCCAATAATAGTATAACTGGTATAATCCTTTACTTCTACAATATGAGAATGTCCGCCGGACACAACAAGGGCCAAAAACGGCGGTTTCAGATCCGGATGACTGATGTAATTTGCAGCAATATGGGACCGCAGATGATGGACCGGAACCAGTGGTTTGCCGGTACTCATAGACAGGCCCTTGGCGAAGTTGACGCCGACCAGGAGTGCCCCGATCAGCCCCGGCGCGGCAGTGACGGCAATGGCTTCTATGTCATCCATGGTGCAGTCAGCTTCTTCCAGCGCCTGCCGGGTAATGGCAGAAACGGCTTCCGTATGCCGACGGGAAGCAATTTCCGGCACCACGCCGCCGTACAGTTTATGCTCTTCTACCTGGCTTGCAATGACATTGGAAAGGACAACATGTCCGTCCTCCACAACAGAAACCGCAGTTTCGTCACAGGAGCTTTCAATGCCTAAGATTTTCATATAAATTCGACCTTTCCCGTATCCGCGCAACAGGGCGGCACGGTCTGATTAAAATGAATGGTATAAATAAAAGCGTCTTCCTCTGGGTCACGGTAAAACTTTTTCCGTACCCCTTCCAGATCAAAGCCTTGCCCTTCATACAAGGCAATGGCCGCCTGGTTGGAGCGCCGTACTTCCAAAGACAGGAAACTGGCGGAATTACCGGACGCATCTGCTACCGCCTTCTGTACCAGTGCGGTTCCAACGCCCTTCCGTCTTGCCGCAGCAGTTACTGCCACGTTGTTAATAAAGGCTTCATCCCGAATTTGGTAATAACTGATATATCCCAATACCCGGCCGTCTTCCTGCATGCACACAAAGAAGTGGGAATTGGGATTCCCAAAACTTTCTTCAATGGAGTCCACAGACCAGGGATGGGAAAAACATTCCTCTTCCAGTGCATGGACCGCCGGAATAGTTAAGGCGCTCATACCGATAATTTTCAATACTGATTCCTCTTTCTGCCTGGATACAAACAATCAGCCTTTGGCATCATACCAGCTTTTTCCGGTATGTGCGTCTACAGACAGCTTTACTGCCATCTTACAGGCCTGTTCCATTTCCTCTTTTACAATGCTGCAAACCTTGTCTGCAATGTCATCTTTGGCTTCCACAATCAGTTCGTCGTGGATTTGCATGATCAGCTGTGCATCCAGTTGTTCTTCCTGCAAGCGATGATATACCTTTACCATTGCAATTTTGATAATGTCCGCGGCCGTCCCCTGGATGGGCGCATTGCGGGCCACCCGCTCGCCAAAGGCACGAAGCATCCGGTTAGATGCGCTCAGTTCCGGTAAATACCGGCGGCGCTGGAACAACGTAGTTACGTAGCCGTTTTCCTTGGCCTCTTCCACCACCTGCTTCATGTAGGCGTCTACTCCGCTGAAGTTTTCCAGATAGTGGTCAATGTATTGCTGCGCTTCTTTCCGCGTAACCCCAATGTCCTGGGACAGGGAAAACGCACCAATTCCGTAGACAATGCCGAAGTTAACCGCCTTGGCGTTGGAACGCATCTGAGGCGTAACATAATTCAACGGCACATGGAACACTTGCGATGCGGTAATTTTATGAATGTCTTCCCCACTTTCAAATGCCGCAATCATGTTGGCGTCATTTGCCATGTGGGCAAGAACGCGAAGTTCAATTTGAGAATAGTCAGCGTCCACCAACGTATAGCCCGGCTTGGCTACAAAGAACTTTCGCAGTTCGGCACCAATGGGCTTTCGAACCGGAATATTTTGCAGATTTGGTTCCGAGCTGCTGATGCGGCCCGTCCGTGTTTCTGTCTGGTTCAGGGTGGAATGAATCCTACCGTCTGATCCAATGACCTTCAGTAAGCCGTCACAATAGGTGGATTTTAATTTGGATACCGTTCGATATTCCAGAATATCCGCCACTACCGGGTACTGTGGGGCAAGGCCTTCCAGCACTTCTGCATTAGTGGAATATCCGCTTTTGGTTTTCTTTTTGGCAGGTAAGCCCAGGTCTTCAAAAAGGGCCTTACCTAATTGTTTTGGCGAATTCAGATTAAATTCATAACCAACTTGTTCATAGACACGGGACGCTAAGCGGTCCACTGCTTCGGCAATGACTTTGCCGTATTCCTGCAGGCCGTCTTTATCTACTAAAAAACCGATGTGTTCCATAGAAGCAAGGACTTCCGCCAAGGAAATTTCAAGGGTGAGTAACTGGCCTTGGTTATTATCGTCTATCTGCATCAGCAGCTGATCTTTAATACAGTCTAAGGCCACGGCTTCCCGTAGGAAATCCGTGTCATATTCTGCATCCAACTTGCCCGGCGTCACTTTTCCATATTCTTCCAACAGACGCATGGGGTCATACGCGTTAGCAGACGGGTTTAATATGTAACCGGCCAGGGATGCGTCAAAGCACACATTTTGAATGGTAAGATTCTGTTCAAAGCCGTAGTGGAACAGAGGTTTGGATTCCGCCGTAAATTTGGCAATTCTGGCATCTTCCAGGAACGCGGAAAAGCCTGTTTTGTCGGCAGTTTCATCCAAATAATAAAGGGTTCCGTCAATGGCAAACGCCAGTTCTGACAGTTGCCCGTCTTCTAGGTGGTAAGTAAAGACTGCCTGGGTTTGCTGTTGGCCCTGCTCTTGATTTTGCGCGGACAACAACGGAAGTAATTCAGAAAATGCATTCAACTCTTTTACCGGAATGCTTTCCGCTGTTTCTTCCGAGGCTTCCAGGCTGACCGCTTCGTCCCGCAGGCCAAGTTTGTCAATCATGGCAAACATTTCCAGGCGAGCCAGCGTTTTGGCTGCTTTGGCATGGTCTCCGGCTCCGACCACATAATGGGTGGGATCGGCATCCATTGGGACGGTGGTACAGATGGTGCCCAGCGTGCGGCTAAGATAAGCACTGTCTTTGTCCTTTTCCAGTTTGGCCCGTACGCCCGGCTTAATCTGCAATTCGTCCAAATGGTCGTAAATATAATCAATACTGTTGTAATCAGCAATTAAGGCTCCGGCAGTCTTTTGACCAATGCCGGCTACCCCTGGGATGTGGTCGGAGGCGTCTCCCATAAGGGCTTTTACTTCAATCAGCTGCGGCGGGGTAACGCCGTAGGTTTCCTTTACCAGCTCCGGAGTATAATGTACGGTTTCCGGTTGGCCATGCCTGGTGGCAGCCAGCAGAACCGTGACATTGTCCCGTACCAGTTGCAAGCTGTCCCGGTCTCCGGTGGCAAGGAAGCACTGCGTTTCCGTGCCGCAGCTTTTGGCTAAGGTTCCTAAAATGTCATCCGCTTCATAGCCTTCCTGCTCTACCAGTTTATAACCGAGATCTGTCAGTAATTCTTTTAAAATGGGCATCTGAGATGCCAGTTCCGGCGGCATGGCATGCCGTCCCGCTTTATATTGGTCATACAGCTTATGACGGAATGTGGGTGCTTTTAAGTCAAAAGCAATGGCTACTCCGTCCGGATTGGTTTCTTCTTCCAAACGAAGGAGAATATTTAAAAAGCCATAGATGCCATTGGTAAACTGTCCGTTCTTGGTAGAAAGCAGCTTAATGCCATAAAAAGCACGGTTTACAATGCTGTTTCCGTCCAGTACCAAAAGCGTCATAATTGCTCCTCCTCCGCACCCTTTTCCTGCGCACTTTTCCTTTTTTAGCATGGTAAATTCTAGCATAATAAGGGCTCTATTGCAATCCGGACGGGAGCTTGTTAAAATATCGAAAGTTTCAAAAAAGAAGGTGTTTTCTTGCAGATTGGGAACCTCTGTTTTCCGGACCGGGCCTGCTTTTTGGCGCCCCTGGCCGGAGTCGGCGACCGCGCCATGCGGGAGCTGTGTCTGGACTATGGCGCGGCCGGTGTTACCACGGAAATGGTGTCCGCCAAAGGCTACGTCATGGGAGACCGGAAATCGGAAGAATTGCTGTTTTTATCTCCAAAAGAGCATCCGGGCGCCATTCAGCTGTTTGGTTATGACCCCGCCACGCTG
>CAVCCW010000010.1:0-43080 GCA_963600825.1 Bacteroidaceae bacterium
TGGGCGAACAATCAAAAACAGCTTTATCTTACTCCCCTTTTCCACCCTCGTCAATCAACTTGCCGCACGGAAAATCACTGACTCGCCCGGTAGTCAGACGGACTTTTTCCATACCATTTCCGAAACGCTTCTGCATAATAACTACTGCTGTTAAAGCCAACGGCTGCAGCAATTTCCGTCACGGTCTGATCTGTATTTTCCAGCAGGTAGGTGCTTTTATCCAGCCGATACTGCGTCAGGTAATGGTTGGGCGTCTGACCAATGTACCTGGAAAACAGTTTACAGCACTTACTTTGACCGACGGCCCCTGCTGAAGCAATTTCAGCAAGTCCTATTTTTGCCGTGTAATTCTGCTGGATAAATCCGATCATCTTTTTTAACGTGGAAAGGTTACTGTCCTGGCTTTGGGATAAGCTTTCAAAAAACGTATTTTCATAAAGCTGAATCCAGATACTGGAAAACAGATTCTGCGTTTTCAATACGGCAGCTGGTTCATTCCGCCCAAAATAAATTGCCTTCACCCACTCCACAATCTGTTTTTGCCAGGGAATACCGGCATTTAGTTTCACATAGTCGGCATTTCTGTTTTGCAACACCGGCAGCACAAAATCCCGCTCATAAGCGTAGGTGGAACAAAGTAGGAGTGGATGCAGCAGGATACAAATAAAATCACACTCCGTCTTTGGGGCCGAAAAGCCAAAATGCATTTGTCTTGCGTTAACAAAAATACCCTCGTTTTCCGCCAGTGTCACCGTTTCGCCATTGACGTTATATTGCATTTCACCGGACAAAACCACCGTAAATTCAATGTCATCATGCCAGTGGGCCGGGGCTGTGTAACCCAAATAGGAGGAAAGCAGTGCCCGTCGGATATAAATCGGATAATCGGGGTAATCATAATGTACTTTTTCAGAGCGGTCACTCTTCATTTCCAAAGACAGCATAATAGGCTCCTTGCAGGATTGTTATTAAGTTAGGTAAAATATCGATAGATATCCAGCCAGTTCAGCAATATAGTTATATTATAAAATGTTTCTGTTCTGTTGAACAGGACCCAACAAAGAGAAAGAGGGAACTGCTTGAAAAATGAATTCACAAAAAAATTGATCTCTCTGGTTTTTCCAATTGCGTTGCAACAGTTTATGCTGGCACTGGTCAGCGCATCTGACGCACTCATGCTTGGCATGTGTTCCTACTATATGATTGGAAAATCGGTAAACGGAAGCACCATTGCCGGTATCTTCTGCGCCGGCGGTATACCGGCATTATAAAAAATATAAATGGATTAAGGACTTAACCATAAAACAGGAGGAAAATTATGTATAACAACATCAGCGACTGGGACAGAATGGTAGCCGGAAAGCTTTATAACTCTTCCAGCAAAGATCTGTTCAAACAACACGCCTTAGGCCTTACCAGATGTGACCGGTTCAACCGGATTCCCCTCTGGCGGATTGCATCAAAGCAGCTTGCTTTAATGCGCCTGATTCCATCCGCCAAGGGAAATTCCCTTGCCGTCTTTGCCCCGTTTTACTGTGAATACGGGGTCAACATCCATGTTGGAAAAGGCTGCTTTGTAAACTACAACTGCACGTTCCTGGATGTTTCGCCCATCACACTGAAGGACAACGTCTGGATTGGTGCCAATGTTACTCTGGCAACGCCAAACCACCCGTTCCTGCCGGAAGAACGTCTGCCTGCCGATTATCCGGATGGTCATCATGACCTGGAATACTCTGCCCCCATTACCATAGAGGAAAACTGCTGGATTTGCTCCAGTGCCACCATCTGTGGCGGCGTAACCGTCGGCAAGAACAGTATTGTTGCCGCAGGTGCGGTGGTAACCAGAGATGTTCCGCCGAACAGCATTGTGGCTGGTGTACCTGCAAAGGTTATCCGTGAAATTGATGAAGAAGACCGCATGGACGTCTGGGAAACCTACACCAAGAATGAATTCCCTATTTCCGCAAGAAAGAAAAAATAAGAAAAGATTGATAAAGCGCAACAAGAAAGCCCCGGTGAGTTCAGAAACTTCTGTACTCATCGGGGCTTTTTTCAATTTTCTTTGTTGGCACGGACCTGATTGGTACTGCTAAGCCTGTGCCACCAGGCCAAAACAGGCAAGCCTGCACTACCGGGCCTTACCGCCGCGACTGTCGGGCCGGGCGTCTTGTTTTTGCTTTAGACGCTACACCTTTGGGGCCAAGACCGGTTTCGGTAATGTAGTCCCGTTCCAACAGGAAAGCACGTGCATCTGTTAAAATTTTCAGGTCATTGTCAAACTTTAAGCGCCGCATGGCATTTTCATAAGTCAGCCATGCATAATCTTCAATTTCCGATTCCTGAATAACGGTATTGGTGTCCCGCGTACCGGCCACAAAAATCAGGACGGTTTTTTCCGCGCGATTTTGAATCATGTAGTTGGAAGATTCCCGGAAGCCGGGGGCAATCTTAATATGAATGCCAGCCTCTTCCAGCACTTCCCGCTTTGCGGTCTGTTCATAGGTTTCCCCGGGTTCTACATGACCCTTCGGGAAACTCCAGTGGGCACTGCGCTTGTTCTTGATAACCAGGTAGCGGATCTGACCGCCGATTTCCCTGTAAACCACTGCTCCGCAAGAACATTCAAAATAACAACGGAGGTCTTCCGGCTGTAAAAAAGCCAGGGCCGGTCCAATGTCATTTACAATGTATCTTTTGCTTTTAGGTGCTACAACGTAATAGAGCTTTCCCTGACGTTCAAAGGAAGCAATAATACGTCCGTCAAAGGTTTCCACCGGGTGATTTATGCCGAGAACAAACGCGTATAATTTCTCTTGTTGACGGGCTGTGACGTAAATAATTTCTCCGAAGTTCAACGGATATTCCGTATGGTCTGCAGCGTTTTCTGAGAACATAGGATGCGTCACCTTAACCCTGACATACTTGCCAAGCATAAATGTTCCTCCAGAAAGAGAGGTGGACTCTCAGATAACTTGGTTAGAATTATACTCTGCCGTTCTGGCTGTTTCAAGGGTTGGTTTTTCCCGTCTTTTCAAAGCGTAGGAACCGTGTTCCCTGGCGATGCAGCACTCCTACATCCCCGTCTTCCATGCCCGCATACTGCTCTTCAAATACATGGAATTCTGCTTCGGTTCCATCTTCCAGACGAAAGCGGACATGGAAGATGCCGCTGTCGGCGCCGTCCAGGTGCTTCTGTTTTTTCTGAAAGTGCTCCGCGCTTTTGGAAACCACCGTGGCCGGCACGGCCTCCTGCGGCGCCTGATTATTCTGCTTCCACTCTCTGCTGGTTTGTAAAATTTTCCGAATCAGGAAAAACAGAAAAGCAGCAAAGATAACCAGAAGCACAACCAATAAAATATGGGAAAGGGTGTCTGACATAGTTATTCTCCTTGTTGAAACTTATACTTACTGTCACATTTATTTTACCTGTCTCATAGACAAATTGCTATTTACAAAGGGTTACAAAAACACCCAAAGAAAGAAGGGCATCCAAACGGATGCCCTTCTTCCCGAAGAATGTGTGTTTATGTCACTTAGAGAGCTGATTCTTAGCCCAGTGTTTGACTGCCGTCTGAACGGAAGCCGTGCCACCGGCAACAGCTACGCCTACTGCTACACATTCCATGAGTTCTAACATAGTGGTGACCTCCAGGCTCTAAATTCTCTTTGTAGTTAGCTCTTGCTAACTACAGGTTTATTGTACCGATTTTCCCTAAAAAAGCAAGTCGTTTTTGAAAAAAAGAAAAATTTTTTTGTAAGAGGGTCACTGACTCGCCGAAAAGGAGGAAAAAAGATTTTGCACTTTGACGGAAAGTGCAAAGAATGTGCCTGTCGTTTTTGATAAAAACGCAGAAAAAGCGGTATAAACTTTGCACTTTTGTAAAAGTGCAAAGTTTAGCTCTTGTTAATTGTTTAACAGTAAGGTATGATGTTGCCTGTAAGAATTATTCACCCCCTATTCCTTACTATTTCAGGAGGCAGACATTTATGTACACAATCAAAGACATTAAAACCGACTTTTATGACATTGGACTGATTGACGTTTATGCAGTAGAACTGACCCTGGCTGACGATGCCGGTGAAACCTACTATGTTCTGGCTGACCGCTTTGCCAACGAAAGCCATTGCACTATTTCCAAGCAGGCTATGATTGACAAATACAATGACCGGGAAGCATATGACAAGGCCGTTCACGTTGACGCCATGGAGCGTTACAACTTCGGCAAGGGTCTGAATGTAGATGCCCTGGTTCACACCAAGTTCCACGCTGCCATTACCGTTGCCGGTCTGGCCCTGGAAGACTATTGCATTGTTGCTGACCGCGAAGACAAGGTTTATAACGTTATTACCAAGTACATCAACCAGAAGCTGTCTGACCAGCCTTGCATTCTGTAAGCACATCCAAGCAGAACAATTTACCTCATAACAAACAGAAAAAAAGCCCTCACAGCTGTGAGGGCTTTTGTTATTGCTTCTGGTAATTGCTGCAACAGGCAATTAGTCTTCCTTCTTGCTGAAGATACCGGAAAGTTTATCTGCTACATACGGAACAATGTCATTTACGGCAATGTCCTTCAGGCTTTCCAAAACGGTTGGAAGCAGCTGATCCTTTGCAAAGGAAACAACCATGGGAAGAATCTTGTCCTTGCCAAGAGAGATAAGTTTTCCCTTTACCAGTTCAACCAGGCTTTCGTCTTCCTGTACTTCGGTAACAGTATTGTTTTCGTAATCCATATTGCGGTCCTCCTACAGACTGAATTTTGCTTTATTATAACCCATTCGTTTCGGCTCTTCAATTGCTTACGGGAAACAGGACGGGCATGGGGTATATCCTTGTTCCACCAAGTCTCCGTAGGTACCATAGTAAACGGTGTATCCGTCCGGAACACGTCCGTTTTCGTACAGATTGGTTGCGCCGATCCAGTGGAAAATCTTGGTATCACCTTCAATTAGATAGTAATACTTCGGCGTTTCCGGATCCGGATCTGTCGGGTTCGTCTGCGATTCAGTGGTACTTTCTGTTGTAGACTCCGTTGTACTTTCAGTGGTGGATTCTGTTGTACTTGCGGTTGTGTTCTTGGTTGTGCTTTCTGTAGTGGATTCCGTTGTAGCGGAAGAAACCTCCGACGGCACATCCGGAACAACAATAATATCAGAAACAGTGGTTGTATCCGGCAGAGTCAAAGTCAGACGGGAGCTGGAATTACGACTGGTGATATGTGCTCTAATCCAGGACTGCAATGCAGAAGACGTTTCCGTTTCAGAAGCGGTTTCCGGATTGGTTTGGGAAGGGGTTTCCTTTTGGCCTAAATCATATTCATATAAAGTATAGGAGCGGCTTTCCTGGTTTAACTCCTGCAGGTGGTTATGTACCAGCAGAGTGGCTCCGGCGCAGAAGACACTAAAACTTAAAATCATGGCAATAATAGTAGATGGTTTCATTGTCCTCCACTCCTTTCACTTCATTTTCCATGATACGGATCCTTTAGAATCCGAATAACGACATCTGGCTGGATTCCGGCAGTCCTTCCAGCGCGCCAAGACTGCGAAGAGATTCAATAACAGCAGAAGAAACCCCGGCTCTTCTGGTAATGTCTTCTACGGAAAGGTATTCCCCTTCTCCGTCGTCTTTGGCGGCTTCCAGCGCACGAGCCGCACTAATCCCCAGTCCTTTAATACTGGAGAAAGCCAAACGTATTTTACCACATTCTATGGTAAAAGTGGTAGCTTTTGACTGATAAAGATCAATTGGCAGGAATTCTATGCCGCGGGCCAGCATCTCCTGCACTACCTGCAAACCGGTAAATTCGTTTTGCAGGGTGGCGCTGGCGTCCCGGCCCAAGGCCTTGATTTCCTGCATTCGGCCGCGTACATAATCCCTGCCTGCCAGGATGGCCTGGGCATCCAGATCTTCTCCGCGAACCGTTAAGAACGTAGCATAATATTCCACCGGCTTATAAATTTTAAACCAGGCCAGCCGCAGGGCGGCGCTGACATACGCGGCCGCGTGGGCTTTCGGGAACATGTATTTGATTTTAAAGCAGGAATCCACATACCACTGCGGAACATTGTGTTCTTTCATGGCGTTGATGTGTTCCTCCGTTAACAGCTTGGTGGCCTTACCCTTACGGGTAATTTCCATAATTTTGAAGGCCATGTCCGGTTCCAGGCCATAGTGCATCAGGTCAACCATGATAGAGTCACGGGTACCGATTACTTCGGAAATGGTACAGGTGCCATCCTTAATCAGTTCCTGTGCATTGCCAAGCCAAACGTCCGTACCGTGGGACAAACCGGAAATCTGTAACAAGTCAGAGAAGTTTTTCGGTTTAGATTCAATCAGCATTCCCCGTACAAACGGTGTGCCCATTTCCGGAATACTTAAGGTACCGGTTTCACAGTCAATATCTTCTGCCGTAACGCCCAAAGGTTCCGGGCTGGTAAAGAGCTTATAAATTTCCGGGTCACAGATATCTACATCCATAACCGAAAGACCGGTCATATCTTCCAAATACTTATACATGGTGGGAACATCGTGTCCCAGGTTATCCAGCTTCAGAATGGTGTCATGCAGGAAATGGAAGTCAAAGTGCGTGGTTTTCATGCCCTTGTCCGGGTCATCGGACGGATACTGTACTGCGGTAAAGTCCGTTACGTCATAACTGTTTGGTACAACAACCATGCCGCCCGGGTGCTGCCCGGTAGTTCGTTTAACACCGGTACACCCGTTTACCAGTCTGGAAATTTCTGCACTATTAGCGGTAATCTGCTTTTCTTCCAGATATTTTACCACGTATCCGTAAGCGGTTTTGTCGGCTACCGTAGCAACGGTTCCTGCCTTGAACACGTGGTCTTCGCCGAACAGCTCTATGGTATAGTGGTGGGCCTGGTTCTGATATTCCCCAGAGAAGTTCAAGTCAATATCAGGGCTCTTGTCTCCTTTAAAGCCAAGGAAGGTTTCAAAGGGAATATCATGACCATCCCGCCACATTGGGGTGCCGCATTCCGGACAATTTTTCGGAGGCAGGTCATAACCGGAGCCAACTTCTCCGTGCAGGAAGAATTCCGTATGTTTACAGGCCGGATTGGTGCAGCGGTAATGCGGCGCCAACGGGTTTACTTCCGAAATACCGGAAGCATGCGCAACAAAGGAGGAACCGACCGATCCACGGGAGCCGACATAATAGCCGTGCTCTTCCGAGTTAGCAACCAGCTTCTGCGCAATCATGTACAGAACGGCAAAGCCGTTTCTAATAATAGAGTTTAATTCTTTTTCCAGACGCTTGGAAACATATTCCGGGACAGGATCCCCATAAAGCTCTTTGGCCTTGTTCCAGCACAGCTCCTGCAGTTGTTCTTCCGCTCCGTCAATGGACGGTGGGAAGCTACCGTTGGGCACCGGACGAATCCGTTCCACCTGATCTGCAATCAGGTTCGGATTGGTAATAACAACTTTTTTGGCAAGCTCTTCCCCTAAATAAGAGAAGTCCTGGAGCATTTCTTCTGTGGTCTTCAGGTACAGCGGTGGCTGCCTGTCCGCATCCGTAAAGCCCTGTCCGGCCATGATAATGGCGCGGTATTGGGCGTCCTGCGGATCCATGAAG
This sequence comes from Bacteroidaceae bacterium, assembly GCA_963600825.1. Lineage (GTDB taxonomy): Bacteria > Bacillota > Clostridia > Oscillospirales > Acutalibacteraceae > RUG420. The sequence continues at coordinate 7,608 of CAVCCW010000010.1, forward strand.
TGGACGTCTCCGGTGGCAACTGTCAGCTTGCCGCGTTCATCCGCCAGTTGCATAATTTTGCGATTGATAGCGTGCAGGTCTTCTTCGGAACTCAGGCGAGACGGCATCATTTTCATTTCCTTGCTGGCCTTGTCCTTCACGTAGTAAGGACGCAGCAGGAATCCGTTGTTGCCGTCCGGCTGAATTTCCATATAGTCATAGAAGTCGGCAATTTCTGCCAGCCGTTCTTCAGATTCGCCGTTACGAACCGCCGTAAACAGCTCCCCGGCTTCGCAGGCCGTACCAATCAGCAGGCCCTCCCGATTAACCGCCAAGTCAGATTTCAGGGTAACCGGCTTCCGATAAAAATGCTCTGTATGTGCACGGGAAACCAGCCCGTACAGGTTTTTCAGACCGACATTGTTAGTTACCAAAATAATAATATGGTAATATCGGTCCTCTTTGTTTTTCAGTTTGGTCTGAATTTTTTCCCAGTCTGTTTCGCCGGTTTTCAGGTCATCGTAAACGTAGCCTTCCACACCATAAATGACCTTAATGCCGGTGGCTTCCGCCGCGCTGAACGCAGCCGGATATCCTTGCAAAACGCCGTGATCCGTAATGGCAACCGCACGGTGGCCCCAGGAAGCAGCCCGTTTGACTAACTCGCCGGCATCTGTCATGGCATCCATCATGGACATGTTGCTATGCAAATGCAGTTCTACGCGCTTTTCCCCGTCGTAATTGTCCTGGCGATTGATTTTTTCTACCTTGGCAATGTGCTGTGCGTCTAATACGTTTTCACTTTTGTATTTATCATACATGACATCTCCGCGAATCATGAGAGTCATGCCATTTTTCAACTGTTGTAATAAGCCTTTCACAACGTCTGCGCGTTGGAACAGCTTTACCGGATAGGCTCCGGTATCATCCATAATGTTAAAGGTAATAATTCGACTGCGGCCGTCTCTGGTTTCCCTAATGTCCAGATCAAAGACATCACCCCAAACAACCACCTGGCCGTCATCTGCCTGTACGTCTTTAATTGGCTTTGGCAATTTTTTTACGGCCGTTCCGTAAATGATTTTTGCCGTTTCCAGATACAGCGGTATGCCGTCTATGACTTTATGTTCTTTCGGTTTCTTTTCTTCGTGGAATTCTTCCTTGGCCTGTGCTTCGCCCTGTTTTTGCAATTCTTTAAAGGACTCTTCTTCTACTGAAATTTCAGTAACTCCATCAAAGATAACCTGCAACTGCGTACCGTAATCTCTGGCAATAATTTTGGTAATGGCGGTATCGGCGCCAATATTCTTTAAAATATCTGCGCCACCATGGGTCAGATGGATTTTTAATACGTTCTGTTCCAGGGAAAAACCGCTTCCGGTTAAAAAACCATTGGTAGCCGGCACTTCTTGTTTCAGGGTTTCCAAAACCTGTGGCATGGAAGATAATTGAAATCCGGTTTCTGCAACGTGGACCTGCAATAAAACCTGATTCAGACGCAACTGCTTTTCCAGTTGCGTTTGAAAAAGAAGCTGTTCCGTTTCTTCCACCGGTTGGTCTGCCAGCAGGGACAGTTCCAGGGTGCGGGATGCTTTATATAATTTAATTTGTTCCACTTTAGCCGCTTTCAGGGAAGGAGAAAGCAGCCCAGCATCCGGAAAAGAAAACAGTTCTGCAACACTACGTTCTGACAACTTTATAACCTCTCTATTTCTTCTAACAGTGCGGACAGAAGTTCCTCTTCCGGAACCTTCTTCAGCACTTTTCCTTTTTTAAAAATAAGTCCGACGCCGTTGCCGCCGGCAATTCCGATATCGGCCTGTGCGGCCTCTCCGGGGCCGTTGATGGGACAGCCCATGACTGCCACTGTTATCTTTTTGTTTAGCTGTTTCAGCTCTTCTTCTACGGCTGTGGCCAGGCCGATCAGATCAATTTGCGTACGGCCACAGGTAGGGCAGGAAATAAACTGCGGTGCATCCGGCAGAAGGTCCAGTGCCCGCAAAATATCTTTTGCGGCCTTGACTTCTGCCACAGGGTCATCCGTTAAGGAAACACGAATGGTATCTCCGATACCATCCGCCAACAAAGACCCGATGGCAATGGCCGATTTGACGCTGCCCTGCCCAGCGGTGCCGGCTTCGGTAAGGCCTAGGTGCAATGGGTAATCAGAGCGTTCCGCCACAATGCGGCAGGCCTGAATCAGCGTTCGAATATCCGAGGATTTCGGAGACAGGATGATATCGTGAAAGTTAAACTCTTCTACAAAGGCGGCACATTGTAAGGCAGATTCCGCCAGGGCTTCCGCCGTGGCACCGCCGTACTTTTCCAGCAATTCCGGTTCCAAAGAGCCGGAATTAACGCCGACGCGAATAGGAACCTTGTGCTGTTTGCACTTTTCCACCACTTCGGCCAATTGCGGTCGGGTGCCGATATATCTTGGATTAATGCGGATTTTATCTATGCCGGCGTCTATGGCCAGCAGGGCCAGGACGTGGTTGTGCTGAATGTCCGCCACCAGAGGAACCTTGATTTCCTGTTTCAGCGCCGCAATGGTGTCAATGTCCTGCGGCCCGGAAACGGAAAGCCGGATTAACTGACACCCAGCTTCTTCCAGCCGCTTAGCCTGGCTGAGATTGGAAGGAATGTCTCCTTGTGGCGCATTCAGCATGGATTGCACCACAATCGGGGCCCCGCCGCCGATTTGTAATGATCCAACCTGTACTGCTCTGCTCATGAAAGGCGCTCCTTCTAAAAGAATTTTTGAATATCAGAGGCGGTTACCACCAGCATCAGACCAAGTAAGGCCACAATGCCAATGAAATTTAATGCCGCTTCCAAGGTCTTTGGTGGTTTTCTGCCGGTAACAGCTTCAAAAGCAATCAGCCAAAAACGTCCGCCATCCAGCCCTGGGAACGGAAGCAAATTAAAGACGCCAAGGTTAATAGCCAACAAAGCCAACAGATACAGCAACGAACTGTAATCTGTGCTTTTGACGGCAGATGTTGTGGTTTGCGCAATAACAGAAACCGTTCCGACCGGTCCGGACAAATCCGAAATCTGATATTTACCCCGTGCCAAATCAAACAAACTGTCCCAAACCATCCGGAAAATACTTAACGAATTTAAGAAGGCATATTTGGGAACTGTGGTAAAACTGGGCTTTACTCCCTTTACGGTAAAGTCATATTGCAATGACTTGTTACCCGCTTCATCTTCTGATGTGGCAAATTTAACACGGTCTACGGAAACAGTTTTTCCGTTTCTTTCTACCACAAAGTCAATGACCCCATCCGGGTCTTTGGACATAAAATAGGCCAGATCCATACTGGTTAAAATTTTATTTCCGTTTACACCAATGACTTTGTCTCCAGCCTGAAGTCCCTGGGACTCCGATGGCGCATCCTCTGCAAAAGAAGAAATGGTTGTTGTTCCGATTTTGCTGAAAGTGCTGACCAGAATAACCATAACCAGAAAGCCGGTCAACAAATTGACCGTGGCACCGGCCAAAATAATCAGGGCACGTTTCCACGGTTCTTTGGCGTTAAAAGAGCGGGAGTCATCCGAGTCTTCGGCCTCCCCTTCCATGGCACAATAGCCGCCAACCGGGAACAGACGCAGGTTATAGTCCGTTTCTTTCCCGTGAATGCCAAACAGTCTGGGCCCCATTCCAATGGAGAACTCGTTGACTTTGACATCAAAAATACGTGCAAGCAGAAAGTGACCCAGTTCGTGGGTCAGAATCAGGAAGCCGAAGCATAAAATGGCAACAATGATGCCAATGGCTGTGGTCATAGTTAAAATACCTCTTCCGGTCTCCATCCGGCTCTGTCATTTACCGTTTCCCGGGCTTCCCGGTCTGCGGCCAGAACATCGGATAAGGTAAATGTTTCCTGTGAATGGCAAGCATCCATGGCTTCCGCCACCAGTTCTCCAATTTCCAGGAAAGAAATGCGGCCGGCACGGAACAGGCTGTTAGCCTGTTCGTTGGCAGAATTGGCTGCCGTCGGATACAATCCGCCGCGGCGGATGGCTTCCCGGCATATGGCAAGGCAATCAAAGGTTTCCATGTCCGGTTTTGCAAAATGCAATGTGGCCAGTTCTGTCAGATCCAGTTCTGCAGCCGGACTTGGCAGACGCTCCGGATAGGTTAATGCGTATTGAATGGGGATGGCCATGTCCGGCACACCCAGTTGTCCAATAACCGCATTGTCTTCAAACTGAATGGCACTGTGCAAAATACTTTCCCGATGCACCAGTACCTCTATCTGATCTTCCCGGACACCAAAAAGCCAGCAGGCTTCAATGATTTCCAGGCCCTTATTCATTAGGGTAGCGGAGTCAATGGTAATTTTTGCACCCATACTCCAATTAGGGTGCTGCAATGCCTGCTGTACGGTAACGTGTTCCAGCTCGGCGCGCGTTTTTCCAAAAAACGGGCCGCCGCTGGCCGTCAGCAATATTTTCTTTAATGCACGGTCCTGCTTTGGCGCAGCCTGCAGGCACTGCCAAATGGCGGAGTGCTCGGAATCTACCGGAAAAAGCGGCACACCCCGCTGCTGTGCGGCATCCATAACCAATTGCCCGCCGGCCACCAGGCTTTCCTTGTTGGCCAGGGCAATTTTTTTGTCCGCATGAATAGCGTCCAGCGTCGGAACCAGACCGGCAATGCCGACGATGGCATTGAACACCGTGTCTGCTTCCGTATCCGCAGCACATTCACAGACACCGGAGATGCCGGACAGCACCCGGGTGTCTGTATCTGCAATACGGATCTTTAAATCGGCAGCAGCGGTTTCATCCAATAAAGCCGCTTTTGCCGGATGAAATTCCCGGATCTGCTGCTCCAGCAAGTCCGTGCTACGGTTTGCCGTCAGCGCGGCTACCGGCAGGTTTCGTGCCCGGCAAACCGCCAGCGTCTGTGTTCCCACAGAGCCGGTAGACCCAAGAAGGGATATTGATTCTGTCATAATATGAAAAGTTCCTTTACTTACAGCATATAAAGGACTACTGCCACATACAAAGTGGGGGCAACCACCAGCACAGAGTCAAAGCGGTCCATAATGCCGCCGTGCCCCGGAATCAGGTTAGAGTAGTCTTTTACGCCGTAGTTGCGTTTGATAAGGGAGGCCATTAAATCGCCAAACATAGAAAGAATGGAAAGGGCAATGATAACCAAAATGAACATTCCCCAGCCCATAAACATCGGCTTTAAGGCAAACCAGTGCACAAAAGCGGCTCTGGTCAGGCACATAAAGGCTACGTTGCAAACCACGCCGCCGACAGCACCTTCCCAGGATTTTTTCGGGCTTAACACCGGCGTCATCTTGTGCTTGCCGAATTTGGATCCGACGAAGTAAGCAAAGACGTCTGTGAACAGTGCCGTGGCCACCGCCATCCATAACAGGAAGGCGTTTTCGTGTTTGTCAATTTCCGGATAAACCTTGTAGAAATCCGAAATCAGCGGAATAGTGGCAAATCCGATTGGCACAATAAAGGAGGCGTAAATAGTAACCGCCAGATCCTGAAACGGAATATGTTCAAAGTCAATGACGGTCATAACCACCAGCGCCAGCACATAAATGATGCAAAGAATGCTAATTGGGAACCGGCTCATGTAAACCAGGCCAAGCGGCAAAGCGCAGGAAAAGGCAATGGATACAATGCGCAGCGGCACGCTTTTGATCCCCGCTACCTTGGTAATTTCATAACAGGCACCGGCCGCCAGCAACGCCATAATAACGTCTACTACCGGCGTATACATACCAACCCAAACGCCAATCAGGATAATGGCAATTAAGATGCCGGAAAGAACACGTGTTTTCATACTGTCATAATTTCCTTTTCTTTGGCTTCTGCAATTTCGTCAATTTGCTTGCCATATTTGTCAGTCAGTTTCTGTACCTTACCTTCTTTGTCTTTCAGATCATCTTCGGTAATTTCCTTAGCTTTCAGCTGCTTTTTCAGATCATCCATGGCGTCCCGACGCACATTGCGGATTGCCACTTTGGCATCCTCTGCACGCTTGGCAATACCCTTAGCCAGTTCCTTACGACGATCTCCGTCAAGGGTTGGGAAGGTCAGGCGAATGACGCTACCGTCATTCTGCGGGTTAATTCCAATGTCGGAGGTCTGGATGGCTTTTTCAATAGCCTTCAGCAAAGACTTGTCCCACGGTGTAATAACCAGAATTCTGGCTTCGGCAACAGAGACAGAGGCCAACTGGTTTACCGGAGTCGGGGTTCCATAATAGTCTACAGTTACTCTGTCCAGTACATTCGGATTGGCTCGACCGGCACGGATTTCTGCATAATCCTCTTCCAGTCTGGCAATAGCTTTCTGCATTCTGCTTTCAGCTGCTTCATAATTTCCCATAAAAGTCACCTCTTATATATCTTATACATTTTTTATTATTTTGACGAAACCAGGGTTCCGATTGGTTCTCCGCTGACGGCACGCACAATATTCTTTGGGTCATTCAGGTTGAAGACCAGAATATTGATGCCGTTGTCCCGGCAGATGGATGCCGCTGCAGCGTCCATAACGGAAAGGCCTTTGTTTAACAGGTCTGTCTGCGTCAGCGTGTCAAATTTGACTGCATCTGCATACTTATTCGGGTCCTTGTCATAAACACCGTCCACATTGGTAGCCTTAAAAATAACTTCGGCTTCCATCTGGGCGGCACGCAGGGCGCCGGCCGTGTCAGTGGAAAAAAACGGGTGGCCGGTTCCGGCTCCGAAGATGGTTACCGTTCCGTTGGCCAGGGAGTCCCGTACTTTTACGGTATCAAACAATTCTGCAATAGGTTCCATGGCCACAGCGGAATAAACCTTGGCCGGAACCCCTTTCTGAATCAGCGTGTCGGCAAAGCAAATGGAGTTCATAACCGTACCCAGCATGCCGATGGAATCGGCTGCCACCCGGTCCATGTTTCCACTGGAGCGGCCGCGCCAGAAATTGCCTCCGCCAATAACAATGCCGACCTTTACACCCATGTCGGTAATCTCTTTGACGGCGTCGGCAATTGGCTCAATCACAGTAAAATCAAAGCCATGGCCTTGTTCCCCTGCCAGTACTTCACCGGACAGCTTCAGCAAAATTTTAGAAAACTTTGGTTCCATAAAAACCTCTTTCTTCCGCACGGAGAACCATGCAGACTTCTACCTATAAATCATTCAGCTTATTCTACCGTAAATGCCGGTTCTAGTAAAGATTTCCCGAAGGGAAAACGGAAAAAGAAAACCTGCTGCATCGCCCGGAGCGAGGACAGAGCAAGAGCAACAACTTGTTCGAACTCTGTTGACTTTATCTATTTATTCAATAAAATTTGTGATTTTTTTGTTGAATCCACACTTTGTTCATGACCTTTTCAGATTTTTTTAAGACTGGCTTTCTTTAATAAAGAAAGAGGAGGAATGCAATATGCAAAAAACGTTATACAAAATACTCGGGCTGACGCTCAGTCTCAGTATGTTTGGCAGTGTTGCCACCGTGGCTGCAAGTGCCGCGGAAGCAGAAACCATGCACTATCAAAATTATACTGTTATGGGTGACAGCATTGCCGCCGGATATGGCACAGACAATTATTTCGGGGGCGAAACGGAGAAGATTGAGGATGAGCGCATTGTAGAAGGCACTTATGCAGACCTGGTAGCCCAGGGAGTGGGTGCAAAAAACGCCATTTCCGTTGCCCACAGTGGCTGGCGAACCACGGAAATTCTGCGGGTTCTGAAGGATGATTACACTCTGGAAGACGATACGCGGATTCTGCAGGACATGAGTGACTTCTACCTGCGTGCCCTGACCATGCTACCAAAAGAGCAATTTTATTATCGCGATGAAAATGGCGAGTGGGCACAGGACGAAAACCACATGTATCTGATCCAGCCGTCCATTAAGAAGCACATCAAAGACAGTGTCCGTTCTGCTGATTTAATTACCGTTCAATTCGGCAGCAATGACATTTATTCCACAGCACTGTCCACCACTTACAATAAGTATGAACAGATTTTGGAGAAGACCGGTCTGTTTGATATCAATCTGAACATTCAGAGTCAGGAAGACCTGGAAAATGCATTTGCTGTCCTGCTTGAGGTGGCCAAGGTAGCCGGGCAATTCAAGAACCTGCTGGCAGACTACTTCATAGAACTGGAAAATGGCTTTGCCACTTATAAAAAGAACATGCCTATGGTTTTGGAAGAAATTCGGAAGCTGAATCCGGACGCCAAAATTTTGATTGTCGGCGTAGCTAACCCCACCAGCATTACCGGCGACCTGCCATTGAAAATTTGGGACTATTCCGAACTTTATGCCGCACGCATTAACGGGTGGACCAGTTCGTTCTGTAAGTCCAATGACTGCCTGTTTGCTAAATGTGACACCATTGACTACTACGGTATTGCTTCCCTGGATACAGACAAATTGTTCCCATTTGACGAAGACATCAAATACTCTGCCGTTAAGATGATGCATCCGACAGAGACTGGCCATCAGCAGATGGCAGAAGAAATTCTGACCGCTCTGGAAGAGGACTGGGATGCCACGATTGCCTACACCGTTGCCGATCTGAAAAAGAGTTCGGATGACGCCACCCAGACCCAGATTCTGGCTTCCCTGGCTAGACTGATTGGCTAAAAAGGAGATTCCTATGAAAAAACTTGTTTCCCTTGTTTTAACCCTGTGTCTTCTGGCCGTTCTCTGTATTCCGGCATTTGCCGCCGACAAGAAGGCCGACAACACGTTCCATTATGTTACCCTGGGCGCCTCCAACACCAATGGATATGCCTTACACGGGTATCTGACAGAAGATCTGTATGCCAATCCAACTCTGAAACCGGAGGACGGCACGCCGGGTATTTCCGGATATCGAACTGTAGTGCCATACTCCTACCCTGCTCTTGTTGCTGATTATTATCGGAACAAGGGTTACACGGTAGACCACGCACAGTTGGCTCAAAGTGCCATGCGCGTAGAGGAATTGCGGTTCTTGCTGGATGACAGCTTTACCACAGACGAATACATGCGCTGGCGCTTTTATGCAGAAGACAAGCCGTCCACTTGGTGGTATAACAGCCTGGATGACCTGCGCAAAGACTATAAGGAAAGCATTGCTGAAGCAGATCTGATTACCTATGACATGGGTCTGAACAACTTCGGCGTTTACCTAACCAACCGCCTGCTCAGCGGCGATTACGGCAATGATTTATCCTATGTCATCGGTTCCGACTACGCTTCCCGTTTCTACAAAATCAGGGCCGAGCTGGAGAAAGGCGTTACTTCCCTCTCCCTTGGTCTGGTAAAGCAGGAAGACCTGGATACCTTAGACAATTTACTGGATACCATTGCCTACGCTTTGCTTGGCTACTGTGTCAACTTTGATGCCACCATGAAAATTATCCGGGAGCTGAATCCGGATGCCACTATTGTGGTTCTGAATGTCCAGAATATTATGGACAGCCTGGACATCAGCTACAAAGGAATTCCTATTCCACTGGGTGACATTATGGGAATTGCGGTCAACATGGCAAATTCCTATACTTCCCTGGTTTCCCCGTATAAGAATGAGTATCTGTATGCGGACACCATTCAGAACGGGCGAGTTACCTGCTTTATGGATCAGTTAGCGGATTACAATGGAGACCCATCCACCATTACCCAGGATATGAGGGACTGCTGTGATGTCTATGACACATCCCTGCCGCTTTACCTGAAGTTCCGGGTGGCTGCACGGATTTGTGTTGCCAAAGGCTACTGCCCTGCATCCTGGAACAGCAGCGAAACCGAACTAAAGAAACATCTTCCGGAGTTTGTTTCCCTTTGTGAAGAGAAGTGCCCGGACCTGTACAAAGAAGTAATGGAAGCGGAATATGATGCTATGATTACGCTGTTCCAGGCCGGTCTTTCCACCAACCCGGTTCCGGTAGATGATCTTCTCAGCAGCGGTGACATTTCCAAGCAGGAAGATGCTTTGGTAAGTGGTATTTATGATGTCATGAATCAGGTTGCAGACACCTATCTTGCCGGAGGCACTTATACTGAAGAGCAGTGTCAAACCGCCATTAACAAGCTGTTAGCAACAGATGACATGAAAGCGGTTGCCGCCGTCGGTGTCCGTGCTTCCATTGGCAACACCTTCTTCAGCCACCCCAACCGTCAGGGATGCCAAGAACTTTATGACGCTGTTATTTACGCCATCGAGCACGGCTCAACCGGTACGCAGGTTGCGCTGAAAGAAGCTCCCAATGTTTTGGTAAAGAAACCAGTAAATACCCTGCTTCGTTCCTTGAAAAACTTAATTGGTTGATTTCCTGCCGTTACAGCGGCATAGTCCCCCGGGTCAGGACGGAATCCTTTCCGTGCCTCCCCGGGGGATTTTTCAGTTGTTCTGTATTTTCCCTTGAAAGGGCAAAAAAACAGCCATCAGGAACTGACAGCTGTTATAGTAGAAGATTATGTTGTAAGAAAAAACCAGCACAACCGGTGCTGGTTTTTAGTGGAGGCACCACCCAGATTTGAACTGGGGCATCAAGGTTTTGCAGACCTCTGCCTTACCACTTGGCTATGGTGCCAGATAAAAAATGGAGCGGATTACGGGGCTCGAACCCGCTACCTCCACCTTGGCAAGGTGGCGCTCTACCAGATGAGCTAAATCCGCAAATGATGGTGCTTCCGGTCGGAATCGAACCAACGACACGAGGATTTTCAGTCCTCTGCTCTACCAACTGAGCTACAGAAGCACAAAATGGCGACCCGAAACGGGCTCGAACCGTCGACCTCTAGCGTGACAGGCTAGCGTTCTAACCAACTGAACTACCGGGCCATATGTACTTATGAAAAAGATGGTGGGAGTTACAGGGCTCGAACCTGTGACCCTCTGCTTGTAAGGCAGATGCTCTCCCAGCTGAGCTAAACTCCCACATCAGACCGCCGCCGGTCTGTATCGGCGACGCTTTATAATATACACTACATCGGCTTTTCTGTCAACAAAAAATCTGTATTTTTTCAGACTTTTTTTGCAAAGCTAAAACGGACGTAGGTACGTGCCTTTATTTAGTTGCTTCTGCCAAAATATGCTTTATTTCTACTTTGTTAAAATGGTATTTTCTATTACAGAAATGACAAGTTACTTCCGTGTCTTCGTCCTGGGCCATTTCCTCCAATTCCTTTTTTCCAAGAGAAATAAGAGCAGTGGTTACCCGCTCCTTGGAGCAGTTACAGCGGTAGTCTGTGGACTGGGTGTCCAGCACTTCCAGCGGAAACTCCGGCAGGGCAGCACGGCAGATTTCTTCCGGGCTCATCCCCTCTACCAGCATGGTAGTAACCGGCTTCAGATTTTGCAAACCTGCTTCAATTTTGTCTATGGTGTCCTCTGTGGCCGTTGGCAACAGTTGGATTAAGAATCCTCCTGCCGTAATAATGTCCTGCGTTTCCGGAGCGCACAGAACGCCCAGAGCGCAAACAGATGGAATCTGTTCGCTGACAGCAAAGTAACTGGTTAAGTCTTCTGCAATTTCACCGGACACAATGGGAACCTGTCCAATATAAGGGTCCTTTAATCCAAGGTCCTTCATAACAGTTAAGGTACCGGCAGTTCCTACGGCGCCTTTTACGTCCAACTTTCCAAGGTCATTCTTCGGCAGGGATACGTCCGGATTGGCAATATATCCACGAACGTTTCCCTTCCAGTCACTGACGGCAATGACGGCACCGGCAGGGCCGTCCCCGTTCAGCCGTAGGGTGACAGAATTGTCTTCTCCTTTTAAAGAGGCGCCCATCAGGGAAGCGCCGGTTAAAAGACGGCCAAGAGCGGCAGAGCAGACATTGCTTGTACCATGAATGGCATGGGCCTTCCGTACCAGTTCGGTGGAATCCGTTGCCATACAGGTCAACTGTCCGTCTGCAGAAATCATACGTACTAAGTTATTTGTCATGTTGTTTCTCTATTCTTTCAAAAGCAATGTCATAGCCGCCTTCCCCGTAGCTTAAGGAGCGGTTTACCCGGGAAATGGTGGCAGTGGAAGCACCGGTAGCAGTGGCAATGTCACTGTATACCCGGTTTTCCTTTAGCATTTTAGCTACTACTACCCGCTGGGAAATGGATTGCAATTCATTGACCGTGCACAGGTCCGTAAAGAACTTGTCACACTCTTCCTGGGTTTCTAACGATAAGATGGCCTCATACAAAAAACGGATATTATCCGAATTATGCTGCTTCTGCATGAGAAGACCTCCCTGTTCCAAGTTTTGTTTTCAATTCCCCCCTATTCTAGCACCCTGTTTTCGTATTGTAAAGCGTGAAAGCCATCTGTTACAAGCAGTAACAGATGGCTTCTTTTTTGTTGAAAAACTTATTTGATGGCGTTTTCCATATAGGTGCGGATGGTATCAGCGCCGGTACCTTTGGTGGCAGAAAATGGAATGATACCCATAGGACCGAATGCGGCAATTTCATCCGTACGCTGTGCAAGGCAGCGCTGAAAGTCTGTCTTGTTCAACTTGTCACACTTAGTCAGGGCAACCACAAAATGTGCATTACACTGGAACAGGTAATCCAGCATTTGTAAGTCATCCTTGGTTGGTGCATGACGCATGTCAATCAACTGTACAATTAGCTTGATGTTCCGTCCGTCAGAGAGATATTCGTCAATCATCTGTCCCCAACGGTCCTTCTCCGCCTGCGAGGCTTTGGCATAACCGTAGCCCGGCAAGTCAACCAGTTTAAAGTCATCACCCTTGAAAAAGTTGATGGTAATAGTTTTTCCGGGCTGTCCGGAAACCCTGGCCAGGTTCTTCCGGTTTAGGACCTTGTTGATCAGGGAAGATTTTCCCACATTAGAGTGTCCGGAAAAGACAATTTCCGGCACGGTAGAGGCAGGAATTTGGGCATAGACTCCGTAGGAAGCCTCAAAGCTTACATTGTCCAGTCTCATGGGTTAATGCCTCCTTTTACGGCACGTTTCCAAACCTGGTCCAGCGCACTGACCGGAAGGAATTCCAAATGCTGTTTTACTTCTGGGTCTACATCTTCCAGGTCCGGCACGTTGTCGGCAGGAATAATAACAGTCTTCATACCGGCTTTATAGGCCGCCATGGTCTTTTCCCGGAGGCCGCCGATCGGCATAACGCGACCGGTCAGGGAAATTTCTCCGGTCATGGCCACCTTGCTGTCTACCGGCTTTCCGGTTAATGCGGAAAGCAGACTGGTGGCAATGGTAACGCCGGCAGAGGGACCATCCTTCGGCACAGCGCCTTCCGGCACATGGATATGAATGTCATTTTCTTTATAGAAATCTTCCTGGACGCCCAACCGGTCTGCGTTCGTCCGCAGGTAGCTGACGGCGGCCTTGGCAGATTCTTTCATGACGTCCCCCAGCGATCCAGTTAATTGTACTGTTCCGGTGCCCTTCATAACGGCAGCTTCCACCTGTAACAGTTCACCGCCGACAGAGGTCCAGGCCAGTCCGTTAGTAACGCCAATCTGATCCTTACCGGGATGCATTTCCTTGTATTTAGGACTGCCCAGTAAATCTTGCAAATCTGCAATTTTCACATTCATCCGGTACTCTGGATCTTCTACTACGTGCATGCAGCACTTGCGGCAAAGATCATTAATCTTCCGTTCCAGAAGACGAACACCGGCTTCTCTGGTGTACTGACTAATGATGTGATGCAGGGCTGCATCTGTAATTTTCATCTGCTTTTTGGTCAGTCCATGCTTTTGAATGGCCTTTGGCACCAGATGTTCTTTGGCGATGTGGAATTTTTCCTCTTCGGTGTAACTGTAGAGGTCAATAACTTCCATACGGTCCAAAAGCGGCGCCGGAATTTGGCTTTTATCGTTGGCAGTGGTAATGAACAGGACCTTGGAAAGATCAAAGGGAATTTCAATATAGTGGTCCGCAAAGGTCTTATTCTGTTCCCCGTCCAGTACCTCCAGCATGGCTGAGGCAGGGTCTCCGCGCATGTCGGATGCCATTTTGTCAATTTCATCCAGCAAAATCAGTGGATTATTGGACCCGGCGTCCTTCATGGCCGCCATAATCCGGCCGGGCATGGAACCAATGTAGGTTTTTCTGTGACCGCGGATTTCGGCTTCGTCATGAACGCCGCCCAGCGCAATCCGTGCGTAATTGCGCCCCATGGCGCGGGCCAGGGATTGCGCAATGCTGGTTTTTCCGACGCCCGGAGGGCCTGCCAGGCAGATAATCTGTCCGGTAATGTCCGGAGCCAGCTTACGAACTGCCAAAAGCTCTATAATCCGGTCTTTGACTTTGTCCAGACCGTAATGGTCTTCATCCAAAATACGGCGCGCTTCTGTCAGGTCTAAGGAGTCTTCGGTGGCAGTATCCCACGGAAGATCCAGAACGGTGTCCAGATAAGTACGGATAACTGCTGTTTCGGCTGCCGCCTGATTGCCCATTTTGGCCAGACGATCTACTTCCTTCATCAGTTTCTTCCGATCCCGATCAGAGAAGGCCTTAACCGCATTAATTTTGTTGCGGTAATCATCTAATTCAGTTTGTTCTTCATTGCCGTCCAATTCTTCGGAAATGACGCGCATCTGTTCCCGCAGATAATATTCCCGTTGGTTGTCATCCATGCTCTTTTCTACTTTGTTGGAAATTTCTTCCTGCAATTGCAGCACGGCAATGACTTCTGTCAGTGCATCATTCATCAGTTCCAAGCGCTTGGTGGTGTCATACTCGGCTAAAATGCGTTGTTTGGCCTTGTATTCCAAAGGCAATACGCTGGCAAGATAATCGGCTAATACGCCGGGCTTATCTTCTGTTTCCACACGACGGATTACATCCGGTGGAGCATTGGTGGCATTTAATTTATTAAATTGTGCAAAAAGAGCTCTGGTCTTTTGCACCAGAGCGGCCGGATATCCATCATAGGCGCTCTGGTCCTCCGGAGCTTCTGTAACGCAAAGATCCGCCTCCAGGAAATCATCATGGGAAAGATGACGGATTTCAGCCCGTCTGTCCCCTTCCACAACAACTCTGAGATTATGACCATCCGGCAGGTTAATGACCTGGCGGATATCGGCCAGCATACCCAGCAGGTAGAGATCGGTTACATCCGGATCATCTACATCCGGATCCTTCTGACAGGTCAAAAAGATCTGTTGTCCGGTAGAAACTGCAGTCTCTATGGCTTTAATGGATTTGGTCCTTGCAACGTCAAAGTGCAGCACCATACCCGGGAATACAACTAATCCCCGCAGCGCCACGGTTGGAATTGCATAAACAAGATCATCCATTGACTGTCTTCCTTTGCCTTTCTTTCTTACGAACCGTCAGGGGTTCGGTGTGATTTAATACAGTATCTTCGGTAATAACAACCTTTTCAATACTAGCATCCGAAGGACACTGATACATAATGGGTTGCAATACGTTTTCCATTACGCTGCGCAGTCCTCTGGCACCGGTTTTCTTTTCCAGGGTCTCTTTGGCCATAGCCTGCAGAGCTGCATCTTCAAATTCCAGCTCTACATTGTCCATGTGGAACAACGCCTGGTACTGCTTGGTCAGCGCATTTTTTGGTTCCCGTAAAATACGAACCAGTGCATCCTGATCCAGGTCTTCCAGTGCGGTAATGACCGGGATACGGCCAACCAGTTCCGGAATTAAGCCATACTTTACCAAGTCCTGTGGAATAACTTCTGCATACGCTTCGGAAAGTTCCATTCCCTTGGCACTCTTCAATTCGGCTCCAAAACCGACACCGCCTTTGCTTTGGCGTTTGCCGACAATTTTGTCTATACCGTCAAAGGCACCGCCGCAAATGAAAAGAATATTGGAGGTGTCTATCTGAATAAACTCCTGCTGCGGGTGCTTCCGTCCCCCTTGTGGCGGAACGTTGGCAACGGTTCCTTCCAGAATTTTCAGCAAGGCCTGTTGTACACCTTCACCGCTGACGTCACGGGTGATGGACGGGTTTTCGGATTTCCGGGAAACCTTGTCAATTTCATCTACGTAAATGATACCCATTTCCGCTTTTTCCACGTCAAAGTCAGCAGCTTGAATCAGACGCAGCAAAATGTTTTCTACATCTTCTCCAACATAACCAGCTTCTGTCAGTGTTGTGGCATCTGCAATAGCAAACGGTACGTCTAAGGTCTTTGCCAAAGTCTGAGCCAGCATGGTTTTACCAACACCGGTCGGACCCAGCAGTAACACATTGGACTTCTGTAATTCTACGTCCGTATTATCGCTGTAGAAAATCCGCTTGTAGTGGTTATATACCGCTACTGCCAGTGTCCGTTTTGCCTGATCCTGGCCAATGACATATTCATCCAGAACCTTCTTAATTTCTTCCGGTTTCAGCAGGGGCTTTTTTTCTGCTGCTTTTTTCCGGCCTTTGGCAGGAGGAAGCATCATTTCTTCATAAAGCATGTCACTGCAGAGTTCCACGCATTCGTCACAAATATAGACGCCGGGTCCTGCAATCAGCTTCTGTACTTCGTCCTGGGTCTTGCCGCAAAAAGAGCAGCGAAGTTTGTTGTCTTTAGGCAACATTAACACCTCCGGTGGAATTTATCTGTTTTGAATAACCTGGTCAATCAGGCCATAGTTCATTGCTTCTTCAGCGGTCAGCCAATTATTACGGTCTGTGTCCCGCTCTACTTCTTCAAAGGTCTTGCCGGTGTTTTCGGCCAGGATCCGGTTCAGTCTGTCCTTGCTGCGCTGCATGTTCTGCGCAGCAATCTGTACATCAGAGCACTGACCGCCAATGCCGCGTTCACCGCCAATGAGCGGCTGATGAATCATAATTTCGGCATTCGGCAATGCAAAGCGTTTGCCCTTTGCGCCGGCAGACAGCAAAAATGCGCCCATGCTGGCAGCAAGGCCGACACAGATAGTAGATACGTCACATTTTACGTATTGCATGGTGTCATAAATGGCCAGACCGTCGGAAACAGATCCGCCCGGGCTATTAATGTAAAAGCTGATGTCCTTATCTGCATCTTGTCCTTCCAAGTACAGCAGTTCAGCTACAACAATGCTGGCAGTAGCGGAATTGACTTCGTCCGAAAGAACAATAATACGGTCATCCAGCAAACGGGTAAAAATATCCATGGAGCGTTCTCCACGGCTGGTGGTTTCAATAATATTTGGTACCAATGGCATGGGAAATTCCTCCTTCATTACAAAAAGCGGCGAGTATAAACCCGCCGCCCTCCAATTGGTTTTCTGGTTCTTTATTTTGCTGCTTCAATGGCTTCAATCATGGCAGCCTTGGTCATGGAAGCTTTTACTTCAATGCCTTTTTCAGCAGCATATTCCTGCAGCTGTGCCTTGGTCATACCAGAAAGGTCAGCCTCTGCGGATTCTGCCTTATCTGCTTTCTTAGCAGCCTTTTTCGGAGCGGCTTTCTTTGCTGCGCTCTTCTTTTCCGGCTTGGCTTCTTCCAGCTTAGCAGCGTCCTTTACAATCTGCAGTGCCTTGGTAGTTTTCAGATCGGCAGCAACGTCTTCTGCAGTAATGAACTGCTTAATCTGATCTACTTCCATGCTGTAGTCTGCAGCCATTTCAGCATACTTAGCGTCAATGTCTTCGTCAGAAACTTCTACCTTTTCCAGTTCGGCAATCTTTTCCAGAGCTAAGCGGCATTTTACCTGCTTTTCAGCCTGATCACGGAAGGTTTCACGAAGCTGTTCTTCGCTTCCGCCGGTGAAGGAGAAGTAAGTCTTCAGGTCAATGCCCTGAGACTGCAGAGAATAAGAGAATTCATTAATGGAGTCATCAATCTGACGTTCATACATGCATTCCGGAATGTCACCTTCTACCAGTTCGGAAAGAGCTTCATAAACGCCGTTGGAAACAGCGGTATCAGCGTCTTCTTCCTTCTTCTTAGTCAGGTCTTCCTTGGTGTGCTTCTTCAGTTCATCCAAGGTATCATATTCGGAAACATCCATGGCGAATTCGTCATCCAGTTCCGGCAGTTCCTTTACCTTAACAGCATGCAGTACGCACTTGAAGGTAGCGTCCTTGCCAGCCAGTTCCGGAGCATATTCTTCCGGGAAAGTAACGTTAACGTCAAAGTCTTCGTCTACCTTCTTGCCGACAATCTGATCTTCAAAGCCAGGGATAAACTGACCGGAGCCCAGCTGCAATTCATATCCTTCGGCCTTGCCACCGTCAAACGGCTTACCGTCAGTAAATCCTTCAAAGTCAAGAGTAACCATGTCTCCGTTTTCAGCGGCACGGTCTACTTCCACAAATCTGGCCTGGCGATCCAGCAGAGTCTGGATTTCCTTGTCTACATCTTCATCAGTTACTTCCGTGGACGGCTTGGTAACAGCAATTCCCTTGTAGTCCTTTACGGAAACTTCCGGCTTGGTAGTGCATACAACAGAGAAAGTCAGACCGTCCTTGTTGATTTCGGAAACATCAATGTCTGCCGGATAATCAACAATTTCCAGTTCAGCTTCTTTAATGGCAGCTTCTACTGCATCCGGATAAAGTTCTTCAAAAGCATCATTCCAGAATACGCCTTCACCGTAATAACGTTCTACCATACCAAGGGTAGCTTTGCCCTTACGGAAGCCCGGAACCTGAATGTTCTTCTTCTGTTTGTTGAATACTTTCTGAATGGCGGCCTGGAAAGTGGCACCGTCTACTTCAATTTCCACCTTATAGCTGTTGGTGGCCAGTTTTTCTGTGGATTTCAAACTCATATTACGAGTCTCCTCTCAACTAACTATTAAAAGCTATGACATTATATCAGACTTTTTCTGATTTTTCTACTGCTTTTTCTGTCTCTTTTTCCTTATTCATCCGATTCCAAAAGAAGCGGGCAAAAATGCAAGGCATCCGCGGAAACAAGCCGAAAAATCATGCCGTCCCGTTCTCCTTGAAAAGCATGAGGAATGACGTTCCCGTGCAGGTGTGCATAGTACACCCTGCGAACGCCGCTTTCCCGGAGCACATCCATAATCGGCGTGCATTCTTCCCGCTGCGTAACAGGCGGGTAATGAAGGAATACCAGCGGCTCTTTTCCGGTTTCTTTGGCAGCGGCAATGGCCGTTTGTAATCGTCCTACTTCGCGATTCAGCACCTTTTCGCTATGCGGTGTATCATCGTCAAAAAACCAGCCCCTTGTGGCACAGACAGCATAATTACCAACTACATAAGCGTTGTTATGCAGAATGTGCAACGTGGTAAACCCGTTTTCCGCAAAGAACGCATTCATTTTGGTAACGGTGGTCCACCAGTAATCATGATTGCCTTTGCTGATGAGCTTCGTGCCGGGTAAGCTGTCTAAAAAAGCAAAATCTGCTTTGGTATCTTCCAGGCTCATGGCCCAGGAGATGTCTCCGGGGAGAACCACTACATCGCCCGGGGTAACAAGCCGTTTCCAATTTTCTTCAATCCGTTTCTTGTGGTGCTCCCACCCCGGAAAAATGTCCATGGGCTTATCCAGGCCAATGGCAAGGTGGGGATCACCTAGGGCAAAGAGGGACATAATAGCCTCCTTCTATGCGTTTTGTGCGCTTATACGCCAAGCATGGTGTAAACCTGTTCTTCCATGGCGGGGATTTCGCAGACGGTAGTAAAGCGAACCTGTTTGTTCTTCAAGCCCAGCAGCTGTGCCGGTGCCTGCGTACCGGTTGCCTTCGTCAACGCTTCTGCCATGTCAAATTCATCTACATCCGGAGCCTGACCGAGCAGTGCGGTCAGAACGCTCTTCGGGAATTTATACGGAGATGCGGTGGATGCAATTACAGTTGGTGTCTGGTCTCCGGTCTGTTCCCGGTATGCTTTGTATACGTTAATGGCAACGCCTGTGTGGGTGTCTGCCAGATAATGGTCTTTTTCAAAGGCGGCCTTGATGGAACCGGCGGTCATCTTGTCATCTGCACAGCCGGCAGCAAACAGGGACTTGATTTCCGTGGCAACGGACGGAGAAACCGTGTACTTTCCGGTGGTGTTCAGTTCCTGCATCCAATCCCGGATTTGTGCGTCATTGTCTCCGCTGAGATGGAACAGAAGACGTTCCAGGTTGCTGGAAATCAGAATGTCCATGGACGGAGAAGTGGTCATGTAGAACGGACGGTTCTTATCATAAGTACCAGTGGTCAAAAAATCCGTCAGTACGTTATTGGCATTGGAAGCACAAATCAGCTTGCCAACCGGAACGCCCATACGCTTTGCATAATAGGCGGCCAGAATGTTGCCAAAGTTGCCGGTTGGAACGACTACGTTCATTGGTTCACCGGGCTTTACCACGCCCTTTTCCATCAGGTCACAGTAAGCGGAGCAGTAATATACAATCTGCGGTACCAGACGACCCCAGTTAATGGAGTTTGCGGAAGAGAACATCATGCCGCCGTCTGCCAGACGCTTTGCTACGGTCGGATCGGTAAAGATCTTCTTTACGCCGGTCTGGGCATCATCAAAGTTGCCTTTAATGGCACAAACGGCAACGTTGTCTCCTTCCTGGGTGGCCATCTGCAGCTTCTGCATAGGAGAAACACCGTTTTCCGGATAAAAGACCAGAATGCGGGTCTTCGGGACATCTTTAAAGCCTTCCAAAGCGGCCTTGCCGGTGTCACCGGAAGTGGCTACCAGAATGACGATTTCCTTGTCCGGAGCAGCCTTTCTGGAAGCAGTAGTCAGCAGGTACGGAAGCAACTGCAGTGCCATATCCTTAAAAGCACAGGTCGGTCCGCGGAACAGTTCCAAAACTTCCACACCGTCTTCCAAAGTCACCAGCGGAGCTACCTTTTCCGAGCTGAATTTTCCGGCTTTATAAGCACCTTCCACACAATAGGAAATTTCTTCCTCCGTAAAATCTGTCAGGTAAAGAGAAAGCACCTTCTTGGCGCGTTCAATATAAGAAAGCGGAATCATGTCCTGCAAGAACTGCAGGCTGATCTGCGGAATTTCGCAAGGGACAAACAGTCCGCCCTCTTCAGAAATACCACGGGTAATGGCTTCGGATGCTTCCACTTTCAAAGTCTTGTCTCTGGTACTTGTGTACAGCATGGTCTTCTCCTTTAAAATGCATTTTTCATTAGTACTAAGCCACATGGCAGGTTCTGCTCGTCAGCATAGACTTCAATACAGTCAAAACGGGGTTGTTTGTCTTGTCCCCGTCCCCCTGCGATGTAGTATTTTGCCGTTTGGATCAGTTTTCTTTGCTTTTCGGCGGTGACCCATTCTGCCGGTCTGGCAAGGGCACCGTTTCCTCTGGTCTTCACTTCTACAAAGCAGAGAAACCCATCTTTCTCTGCAATCAGGTCCACCTCCCCAAAACGACAGTAAAAATTTCGTTTTAGGATGTGATATCCTTTGTCCTCTAAAAAATAAGAGGCAACTTCTTCGCCCAACACACCAAGTGCTTTTTTATTCACCGGTGGTCTCCTTTTCTGCTTCCTGAATCCGCTGAATGTTGGCATCCAGGGTTTTTAAAAAGCTTTTTCTATGAATTTCGGATACGCCATACTGCGCTAACATCTGATAGTGCAGTTTGGTGCCGTAACCTTTGTGCTTTTCAAACTGATATTCCGGATACAGCTGTGCCATTTCCAGCATATAGCGGTCCCGGGAAACCTTGGCCAGGACGGATGCCGCCGCAATGGACATGGAGCGGGCATCTCCTTTGACTACGGTCTTTTCCGGAAGGGAAAGACCGGGTTTCCGGTTGCCATCTATCAGGGCCATATCCGGCCGGACGGCCAGTCCGTCCACGGCACGGCGCATGGCCAGAAAAGTGGCCTCCAGAATATTCAGTTCATCTATTTCCCGCTCCGATGCCGAGGCAACACTGTAGGCAACCGCTTTGTCCAGAATAACGTCAAACAGCTGTTCCCGCTTTTTGGGGCTGAGCTTTTTGGAGTCATTCAGGACCGGGATGTCACAATCCGGCGGTAAAATAACTGCGGCGGCAAATACGGGCCCGGCCAAGGGGCCGCGACCGGCTTCATCTATACCGCAAACGCAGGGATATCCGCTGCGGTAACAGGCGTGTTCCAGTTCATAATCCGGAAAGGTTTGTTCAGCCATGTCAAACTTCCTTTCGTGGAGTGTCCGGCTCCGGACGTTCCAGCGTCAGTTTTCCAAGCTTTCCGCTGCGGTACTCATCCATAATGGTGTTGGCAGTGCGTTCGGTATTAATTTCTCCGCCGCGGATTAAAAAGCCGCGTTTGCGGCCAATGGCTTCCAGGATTTCATAGGCTTCTCCCTGACAATCCTCTGCGGTCAGCTTGTAGCGTTCCTGCAGTCGGTCCGGATAATCTTCTTTTAATACTTCCAACAGGCGGACAGCAATGGTTTCCATATCCATAATTTCATCTTTAACGGAACCAATGAATGCCAGTCTGTCCCCGACAACAGGGTCTTCAAACTTAGGCCAAAGTACACCCGGAGTATCCAGTAATTCTATGCCGTTACCGGCTACCACCCATTGGCTGGTGCGGGTAACGCCGGGACGGTCTGCCGCCTTCAGGCGGTTTTTCCCGGCCATACGGTTAATAAAGGTGGACTTTCCGGTGTTGGGAATGCCAACTACCATCAGGCGGAGGGCCCGTCCCGGCATTCCTTTCCGCTGATTGGATTCTATCTTTTCCTGCAAGGCTTTCCGTACCAGGGCATCAAAACCATTTAGGCCCTTTCCGGTTTTGCAGTCACAGGGCAATACATAATACCCTTTTTGTTCAAAATACTGTTTCCAGCAATGGGTGGCATTGCTGTCCGCAATATCTGCTTTGTTTAATAAAATAATCCGTGGTTTACCGGCCGTCAACTCATCCAGTTCCGGATTCCGGCTGCTAGAGGGAATGCGCGCATCTACCAGTTCTACCACGCCATCTACCAGCGGTAAATTTTCTTTTATTTTCCGGCGGGTTTTGGCCATATGGCCGGGAAACCACTGCACGGTCTGTTTTTGAAATTCCGGCATGACTGCCTCCTTCGTTAATACCGCTGAATTCCGTCTCCGACGGAAAGCTTGACTTTTCCTAGAATATACTCATTCCGGATACAGCCGATTAAAGAGCTGCGGCTGTCCGTACTGTCATTGCGGTTGTCCCCCATGACAAAGACATACCCTTCCGGAACGGTTAACGGGAAGGTAACCCCGTCATTGAAATTCAAATAAGTTGGAGCCGCTGTGTACGGTTCTGACAAGGCCTGTCCGTCCACGTAAACCACACCGGTATCAAAGTCAATATCTACGGTTTGACCACCGGTGGCAATAACCCGTTTAATAATAACTTCATCCAGTCCATTGGGTTGGGAAACCACTACAATGTCTCCGTATTCCGGCGTATATTCCATGCCGACCTGGCTTAAGATAACCCAGTTGCCATTGTGCAAAGTCGGTTCCATGGAACTGCCGACCACCCCGGCCATCCGGGCAAAAAAGGTGAAAACAATCAGAATAATCAGTGCGGCAGAAAGTAACACGGAAGCCACTTCATAGGCAAACGGCACAAAGCCCTTTTCTTCCGCTTCCTGTGTATTTTCCGTTACTGCCAGCTCTGTTCCGTCTTCTGCTACGGTTGCAACAGACAGCTTTTCCGGTTCCGGCCGGGCAGTTGTTTTCTGTGGTGTAACTGGCTTTTGTGACGCAACCGGGCTCTGTTGGATGGGCGCAGCTGCCCGCTGCGCTTTTGCCTGCTGCAGATATTCCGCAACTGTTAACTTGTTCCGTTTCAGCCGTCTTCCGGCGGAATTCTTTTTCTTCATAAAAAGCCTCTTTATTTTGTCTGCCGTCAGCCGGCGTAATGGCCGAAGTTCCAAACCATTTTTCCAATAATGGATTGTACCGGGATCAGCCCTACTTCTCCACTGCGGCTGTCTAAAGAATCATTGCGGTTGTCTCCCATGACGAAGGCGTACCCAGTGGGTACGGTTACGGGAAAAGTGGGCCCGTCTCCGTAACTTAAATACGTGGGCTCAGCCACGTAGGGCTCCTGTAACAGTTCTCCGTTTAAGAAAACCTGTCCCGTTTGGAAGTTGATGTCAATGGTATCCCCTTCCATGGCAATAATCCGTTTAATCAGTGTCTTTTCTGAGCCCCGACCAATGACCACAATGTCTCCGCGCTGGTATTTGTTTGTTACATTGACAATCAGCAATTGGTCCTGATCCGAAAGGGTCGGGCTCATGGACTGTCCGGAGACCCGGGCACTTTTCCCGACAAAGCAGACAATGATCCCTAAAATCAGAATAGTAACCACAAATGTGGCGACAATGTCATACAGCCAGGCAGCCGCACTGCGGTACTGCGCTGACTCAGCAGTGTCTTGAAATTCCACGTAGCGGTACTTCATGTCTGGAAACCCTTTCTGGAGCTGGAATCACTTCATTATACTATCAAATACCTTAAAACAAAAGAAAAAGAGACAAGCTTTTGCTTGTCTCTTCCGTGCGTTTTGTTTAAACGGTGCCCTTAACCTTAGCAGCCTTACCAACGCGGTCACGCAGGTAGTACAGCTTGGCTCTGCGAACTTTACCGCCGCGAACCTTGGTAACCTTGGTTACGTTCGGGGAGTTAACCGGGAAAACACGTTCTACACCAACGCCGTAAGAAACACGACGAACGGTGAAGGTTTCGGAAACGCCGGAACCGCGTTTTGCAATAACAGTACCTTCAAAGGCCTGAATTCTTTCACGGCTGCCTTCCTTAATTCTTACGTCTACCCGTACGGTATCACCGATGTTGATTTCCGGCTTGTCTTCTTTGACCATGCCTTCAGTAATGACTTTTAATGCGTCCATTCTAAATATCCTCCATTCTTTTTCAGACCGTTCATACACGTAATACGTCAGAGGACCGCTCCGCTTTAACTCCGGCTTTGGCCGGACCTTAAACCCCTTGCCGGAACAGCAAGGAACAAATGCTTGACTATAGTATCAGATTTGCCGCCGTCTTGCAAGTGTTTTTTGCAAGAAAACAGCCACTGTACAGCGCTTCCGCCTGCATTGAGTTTCCCAGCCGCTTGTGCTAAAATGAAACCACTTTTACGTAAGGAATTTTGAACTATGCGAATGCGTCATAAAAAGAATCTGGAATCCCGCCTGGAAGCCGTTTCCGACTGGCTGCTGGATTGCACAGAACAGGATCTGAACACGGAAAACAACGAAGAAAACCTTCGTTATTATAACCTGAAACAGATCTTTGGCAATACCAACCCCGTTTATTTGGAAATCGGCTGCGGCAAGGGCCAGTTTATCAGAGAATTGGCTGCCCGGCATCCGGAAAACAACTACATCGCCTGCGAAAAGGTTGGCAATGTCATTGTTAGTGCTGCAGAGCACGCAAAAGAAGACCACTTAACCAACGTCCGGTTCATGAAATGCGGCGCGGAATACCTGCCTCGTTTTTTACCACCGGCTTCCATTTCCGGCATCTACCTGAATTTTTCCTGCCCCTACCCGAAAAATTCTTACGCCAACCACCGGTTGACCAATGAACGGTACCTGGAATCCTACCGAAAGTTCATGGCACCGGGTGCGGAAATCCACCAAAAGACGGACAATATGCACTTCTTTGAATATTCCATTGAATGCTTTACCGCCTGTGGATTTGCACTGAAAAACGTTTCCCTGGATCTGCATCACTCCGACTTTACGGACAACATTGTAACGGAATACGAAGCTCGCTTTTCGGCGCAAGGCCTTCCCATTTACCGGTTAGAAGCCTATCTGCCAAAGCAGCCGTCCAAGGAGGAAACCGCATGATTGCACCCATTATTGTAACTGTCCTTTTGCTTGTCGCCATCATTGCCCTGGAAATTTTTGCCTGGAAAAAGGAAGACAAGCTCTACTGGATCGGCACCTTCCTTCTGGATGTGGCTGGCAACGTGGCACTTCTGATTTTTGCCATAAAATACTACAGCCGGTATCTGCAGCTGGAACTAGGAACCCTGACAATGATCAGTCCCCCACCCTACACCACTTACGCCATTGTCTGCCTGTTCCTGGCCTTTGTCTTCTTTATCAGCACCGTCATTTCCATTGTGCTCTGCGTTGGGCGGCACGCCATTGACAAGCAGGAGGGCCCGCAGGCATACTAAAAATCAGCAAAAAATTAGGCGAGACAGCAATCAACTGTCTCGCTTTTTTAATATCTATAATTATTTTTCCTTTTTCTGGTGATGCAGCAATTTGGCCTTGGCGGAGCGGACACCAGATTTCAGCTTTTGGTGGCGTTCCTTCAGGCGCTTGGTTCTGCGGGAGGCTTTGTCCATTTCACCGGAAAGGTAGATGGCAGTGCCGGCAGCACCGAGGCTGACCTGGCCCAGTTCCTTTAAGTGGTGGTGAAGGAGTTCCTTCCAGATTTGGTCATAGTCTACGGAGGCAAGCGTGTTGTAAATCTGGTCCCCGTAATTTTTGCTGAGGTAATTTTCTACCTGGCCTTTGCCAATATAGCGGTCATACAGGCCGTCTATTTTTTCTTCCATGACCGGGCGAGGCAGGTTCATTTTGGTGTCTAAGAAGTATGGTAAAGTCATGTCTTCCAGATGCTCAATGGCATCAAACAGACGATTGACCATTTCATTGCCGAATTCCGTACTCATGAATTTTTCTACCACGTTGGAAACGGTTTCTTCAATTACCTTCAGCAAGTGCGAGCTGACCAGGACAGACGCAATAGGGCCGGAAACCAGAGCACGCAGTCCTGCAATAATGTTGTCCGTCAGGTTGTTGACAAAGGTTTCCCGGTCTTCTTCGCTGTTCAGGACGCTGTAAGCCCAGTCCCGGAAAGCAGCGGTAAATTTGTTGCGGTCCAGGAAAGACGCCTTTTCAAAGAAACGGGTAAAAAGGTCATTTAAGGAATAACGGTCTGCTTTTAAATAAACCGCATCCAGAAAGCGTTCTTTCAGAAGCTGATAAATTTTAATTTTTTGCAGCAGTCTGTCCCCCAGTGTCATCATATGGGGAACCGTTTCGTTTAAGAAATGACGCGCCGTTCCGGCAATTGGTTTTTGAAATGCCGGAAGAAGACCCTGTACGGTCAGTTTCTTTCCCTTTGGAAGGGGTATTTGTTTTTTAGGTGCCAAAATTAAGGCTTCTACCGCCACGCTCATCAGGGCAGCACCGGCACCGATTTTTAATTCGGAAACCGTATATTTCCGGATATTCTTTCCCAAGGGAAAGCACCTCACTTTCATCCGTTTTATCCTATCAGAAAAGCGGAAAAAGGGCAATAGAAAGCGGCTGCCGAAGGCTTCGGCAGCCGCCTTGTTTTGTTTTTATTCAGAAGCTTATCTTCTGCCGCCTCTGTTACGGTTTCCGCCGTGACCGCCGCGGTAGCCGCCCTGACGCGGACGACGTGCTGCCTCTTCTTCGGCAAGATCATTTTCCGGAACGGCGCCCTCTACTTCAATCAGAGCGTCTCTTCTGGAAAGGTTGATACGGTTTTGATCATCAATTTCCAGAACCTTAACAATGATTTCGTCTCCAACGTTAACAACATCTTCTACCTTGTCGGTATGTTTGATGTCCAGACGGGAAATATGAACCAGACCTTCTTTGCCCGGTGCAATTTCAACAAAGGCACCAAAGCTCATCAGGCGGGTAACAACGCCCTTATAAATAGCGCCGATTTCCGGATCATTGGCAATGGTTTCTACCATGAAGATGGCGCGTTCGGCGTCAGCCTGGTCAATGGCGGAAACAAATACCTGGCCTTCGTCATTAACGTCAACCTTGCAGTTGCATTCGGCGCAGATTTTTTGGATAACCTTACCCTGCTTACCAATAACATCACCAATCTTTTCCGGATTGATGGTGGTGGTCAGCATCTTCGGTGCATACTTGGACAGCTGCGGACGAACTTCTGGAATGGCCTTCAGCATGATTTCATCCAGGATGTAAAGTCTGGCCTTTCTAGTCTTTTCAAAGGCTTCCTTAACAATGGCCGGAGTCAGACCGTGAACCTTCAGGTCCATCTGAATGGCAGTAATGCCTTCGTGGGTACCGGCTACCTTGAAGTCCATATCTCCGTAGAAGTCTTCCAGACCCTGGATATCAACCATGGTCATGAAGTCTCCGTATACGCCTTCATCGCCCGTAATCAGGCCGCAGGAAATACCGGCTACCGGTGCCTTGATGGGAACGCCGGCTGCCATCAGGGACAGAGTGGATGCACAAACGGAGCCCTGAGAAGTGGAACCGTTGGAAGAAAGTACTTCGGATACAACGCGGATGGCATACGGGAACTCTTCTACACTTGGGATAACCGGAAGAAGAGCCTTTTCTGCCAGTGCACCGTGACCGATTTCGCGACGGCCCGGTCCGCGAGGTGGCTTGGTTTCGCCTACGGAGTAGGACGGGAAATTATAGTGGTGGATGTAACGTTTTTCCGTGTCTTCGTCAATGCCGTCCAGCTTCTGGGAATCAGAAAGCGGAGCCAGTGTTGTTACGGAAAGAACCTGGGTCTGTCCACGGGTAAACATGGCGGAACCATGGGCGCGCGGCAGCAGGTCTACTTCTGCGTTCAACGGACGGATTTCATCAATACCACGGCCGTCTACACGCTTATGTTCATTCTTCAGCCAGTTGCGAACAACGTGCTTCTGAATTAAGTACATGATTTCATCCAGCTTGCCTTCCTGGCCTTCAAACTGTTCGTCATACTTTTCATGAACCATGTCATAAATTGGCAGCAGAGCTGCGTCACGAACGCGTTTGTCGTCAGTATCCAGAGCCTTCTGAACGTCCGGGGTAACCCATTCTTCAATTTCAGCAAGGATGCCCGGTTCCGGATCATTGGAAGTGAATTCAAACTTCGGCTTGCCGATTTCATCCACAATACCCTGAATGAAAGCAACAATCTTCTTGTTTGCTTCATGTCCGGCCATGATGGCGTCAAACATAACGTCTTCTTTAATTTCGTTACCGCCGGCTTCAATCATGGCAATCAGGTCGGCAGTGGAAGAAACGGTCAGTTTCAGTTCGGAAACAGCGCGCTGTTCCAGGGTCGGGTTGATAACGATTTCGCCGTCAACCAGGCCAACGTTTACGGAAGAAATAGGACCGGCCCACGGAATGTCAGAAATGGCAATGGCGCAGGATACGCCGATGGCTGCAGCAACTTCCGGGCTGCAATCCGGGTCTACGGACATAACGGTAGCCACTACGGATACGTCATTTCTCATGTCCTTCGGGAACAGCGGACGGATAGGACGGTCAATGCATCTGGAAGCCAGGGTAGCTTTTTCGGAAGCCTTTCCTTCTCTTCTCTGGAAGGAGCCCGGAATGCGGCCAACAGAGTACATCTTTTCTTCAAAGTCAACGGAAAGCGGGAAGAAATCAACGCCTTCACGCGGCTTGTCGGAAGCCGTTACAGTACAAAGTACAGCGGTTTCCCCATATCTGGCCATAACAGCGGCAGAAGCCAGCTGTGCCATTTTGCCGGTTTCCAGTTTTAATGGACGACCGGCAAGTTCGGTTTCATAAACCTTGTAGTCTTTAAAAAACATAGACAACCTCTCTTTACAATTTTTATTGTACGGGAGGTCTTGGCTTAGCAATAAATCAAAGACCCGGCAAATCCGGATACTTGATTCACTGCTAACCCGAAAAGGTTCCTCCCGTTTTTACCTAAAAAACGAGCAAGAGGCAGACGGCCTGAGCCGCCTGCCTTAGCGTTTTCTTACTTACGAAGACCCAGCTTCTTAATGAGAGCTCTGTAACGCTCAATGTCTTTCTTCTGGAGATATGCCAGAAGGTTTCTTCTCTGACCTACCAGCTTCAACAGACCTCTGTTGGAGTGGAAGTCATGCGGATGCTCTTTCAGATGAGCATTCAGGTCATTAATTCTTTTGGTCAGTACAGCAACCTGTACTTCTGGAGAACCGGTGTCTCCTTCGTGGGTAGCATATTCGGCAATAATTGCCTGCTTTTCTTGCTGTGTCATTTCTTTCACCTCATTCATAAATTGCAATTCTCTTAGGGGAAGGTCGGTGAAGACTCCAGCCTCCAAGGGAAAAGCTTACAGTATATTATCATAAACCGCTACGGAAGTAAAGGCGCTTTTCAAGCCTCTTCTTTGGCAGCAGCAATGTCCTTTTGAATCTGCGCTTTCAGAGCGGTAAAGCTTTCAAATTTCTGTTCCGGACGCAAAAAACGCAAAAGAGAAACTTCCGGTCGGGTGCCGTATAAGTCTCCGGAAAACCCAATAACAAAGGTTTCTGCAGAAAGGGCTTCCCCTTCCCGTACCGTTGGCCGTACACCAATATTGGTTACGCCTTTATAGTGGGTTCCGTTTACGCACACATCGGAAAGATAAACGCCTTTTTCAGGGACCACTAATCCTTCCGGATACAGCTGATTGATGGTGGGAATTCCCCAGGTACGGCCACGGCCGTCACCGTGAGTCACCGGGCTTTCAAAAGAGAAGGCACGGCCCAGCATTTTATTGGCCATGTCTACTTTTCCCTGTTCCATGGCGGAACGAATAACTGTGGAACTGACCGTAACCCCGTCCAATGTCTTGGCGGGCACTTCAGAAAACGCAATTCCGTTTTCCCGGCAAAGGGCTTCCAGCAGTTCCGGCGTTCCCTTTCCGCCTTCCCCAAAGGAATAATTAAAGCCACAGCAAACACCCTTGGCGTGCAGTTGGTCTAATAAAATACTTTGGAAAAAGAGCTCCGGACTCTGATCCTTAATTTCTGCAAAGTCCAGGAAGTAAGTGTCTAATCCGCTTTCCTGCAACAGGCGCTCTTTTACTGCGCCCTGGAAAAGCGATGGCGGAGCCTGTCCGGTTAACACTTTTAACGGATGCTCCCGGAAGGTACAAAGAACCGGTTCTGCGTGCAGGCGCCGTGCCAGCTCTTTTGCCGCATCCAGCACAGCCTGGTGACCCAGGTGAAGGCCGTCAAAGCTGCCCAGCGCCACCACCGTTCCGGCGGCGTTGTTTTTATTCAAAACCATTCACCTTCCTACAAAAACTCGTTTAACCGTTAACAGTCCTGCTTCCGGTTCAGCCTTTCCTAAGCCAAGGAAAACCCCGTCAGGATCAAAAACACGAAGAAGGGCATCCGCCTGTGGAGCTTGTGCCCGGAGCGCTGGGATACGGTCCAGATTCAGTTCCCCGCCATTCCGGAACCGGTTGGCCTGGGCCCCACTGACAGTAACTGCCGTCAGGCGTTGTAAAGCCTCCGGAACCGAAAGGATCCGTTCTTCTAAAATTTCTTGTTCTGCGGCCCGCTCCAGTTCTTCCAGCGTAACCGCTTGTTCCAGGAGGAAATCTCCTACCTGCGTGCGCACCAGCTGCGTCATGACTGCGCCGCAACCCAGTGCGGTTCCAAGGTCATCTATCAATGTGCGAATATACGTTCCGGCAGAGCAGGTCACGTCCAGACAGTATTCCTGTTCCGTCAGTGGCTGCAGGCTGACGCCTGCTTCCCTTACCTGTTCTTCCGTTTTCAATTCTAAAGCATAAATGGTAATGGGTCTTGCTTCCCGTTCCACTTCAATTCCCCGGCGAGCCAGGTCATACATCCGCACACCATCTTTCTTGATGGCAGAGTACATCGGCGGAATCTGCAGCTGTTCTCCTCTAAAAGAAGCCAGTGCCTGTTCCACCTCTGCGCGGGTGCAGGTTACTTTCTGTTCCTGCAATATGGTTCCGGTACAATCCAGGGTATCCGTTCTGACGCCCAGACGAAAAACGGCAAGATACCGTTTGGGACTGGTTGGAAGAAATTCCAAAAAGCGGGTGGCGCCACCTAAGAGTATAGGCAGGACGCCGGTGGCCATTGGGTCCAGCGTGCCGGCGTGACCAGCTTTCTTTTCCCCGACAATCCGTCTGACCCGGGCAACCGCAGAAAAAGACGTCATATCCCGCGGTTTACTTAGACAAATGATTCCTGTCACGTTAGGAAACCTCACAGTGTAATTGTTCTGCCGTCCATTCCAACAGTTTGGAAAGTGCGGCTTCTTCGTCCGTTACCACCCCGGTACCGGCCGCTCTGGCGTGGCCTCCGCCACCTAAGAGCCTGCCCATTTCGGAGGCATCTAACGGTTCATAGGTCCGCAACGAAAATTTATACGTTCCGTCAGCGGTTTGTTTCATGGTAATGCCAGCCTTCACGCCGGCAATCTGACGGCTCATAGGGGCAATGGCGTCCAGCATATCCTCTGTGGCGCCGGCCTGTGCCATCATGTCCTGTGTTACTTTAAACACAGCCACCTGCCCATTGCAGTACATCCGCAATCCGGCCAGTACAGTTTGCAACAAACGGTAGTAGGCAAGGGACTTGGTTTCAAACATACGGACATTAATGTCAGCATGGTCGGCGCCTGCGTCTATCAGATCTGCGGCTGCCCGCATTAATTCACTGGTGGTGTTGGAGTAACGGAAACAGCCGGTATCCGTTGCCATACCGGTATACAAACTGGTGGCAATGGCCGGTGTTACGGGAACCTCCATAAGCTGTAATACGCGATACAACGTCAGTGCAGCCGCACCGTCTGCCGGACGGCAAAGCAATTCCGTTGCATAGTGTAAATTGGACGGATGGTGGTCTATGCAGAGGTCTACCCGGTCAGCATAAACAGAAAGTTTATTCCCCAGCAATTTAGGGTCTGCCACATCAACGGCAATGATATACTCCGGTGTAAAGTCCGTTGCAACCAGGCCGTCAAACAGATAGGCATACTTTGCCGGGATAACATCAGAATTTTCTACCCGTGCCGTTTTCCCCAGGCTCTGCAGAATCCGCCACAGCGCGGTTCCGGTGCCAAGGGTATCCCCGTCCGGGCTCTTATGGGTCAGAATTAAGATCTTATCTTTTTCCAGAAGACGCTCTTTGACCTGTTCTTCCGTAATCAGTTCTGCTTTTCCCTGCATCAGTTCACCTTCTTACTCCGTCTTTGTTATTATTCTTCACTTAAATCCTTCAGTTTCTGTGCAATTTCCATGCCATGGGCAATGGAATCATCTGCATAGAATTTTAATTCCGGTGCTTTCCGCAAATGCAAATGCTGACCGATTTCCCGGCGGATATACCCTTGGGCACCGTTCAGCGCCTTGGCGGCTTCCTTTGCACTGTCCATCCCTGCCAAATCGGAAACATAAACCTTGGCATAAGAGCAGTCACCGGAAACCAGGACCTTAACAACCGTCAGCATCTTTCCGGCTACCCGTGGATCCTTGATATCGGAAAGAATAGAAATAATTTCCCGTTTGATATCTTCGGCAGTCCGTTCGGTTTTATAACCAGGCATAGTGCATCCTCCTGTTAATCTTCTCTGTATTCTTCGGTAATGTAGGCTTCAAAGATGTCGCCTTCTTTAATGTCATTGAACTTGTTCAGGCCAATACCGCATTCATAACCGCTGGCAACTTCCTTCACGTCGTCCTTGAATCTGCGCAGGGACTGCATTTCATCTTCCGCAATAATAATACCGTCACGAACTACGCGGATTTTGGCGTTGCGAACAATCTTGCCATCCGTTACATAGGCACCGGCAATGGCTCCGACGTTGGAAATCTTGAAGACAGAGCGAACTTCGGCACGGCCAATGTCTACATCTCTGTACTTCGGAGCAAGCATACCCTTGATAGCGTCCTTAACATCATCAATGGCGTCATAAATAACACGATACGTACGGATTTCTACGCCGTCCCGCTCCGCGTTGGCCGTGGCCACCGGGTCCGGACGGACATTGAATCCGATAATAACGGCGTTAGAGGCATTGGCCAGCATAACGTCGGAGTCCACGATTCCACCGGCAGCGCCATGAATAACGCGTACCCGTACTTCGTCGTTGGACAGTTTTTCAAGAGACTGTTTAACAGCTTCCACAGAGCCTTGAACGTCGGCCTTAACAATGACGTTCAGGTCTTTCATTTCGCCTTCCTTCAGGGAAGCGAAAAGGTTATCCAGGGTTACCTTGGACTGGGCGTTAAACTGTTCTTCCTTAATTGCCTGACGGCGCTGTTCTACCAGTTCTCTGGCCAGACGTTCATCCGAAACGGCGTCGAATACATCGCCCGACATAGGAACCGAATCCAGACCGGTAATTTCCACCGGAACAGACGGGCCGGCCTTCTTCTGGGTCTTGCCGTTTTCATTGGTCATAACACGAACGTGGCCTACAGCGGTACCGGCAACTACAATGTCGGATTCCTTCAGGGTACCGTTTTGTACCAGCAGCGTTGCTACCGGGCCACGGCCCTTGTCCAGGCTGGCTTCAATAACAACACCATGAGCAGCACGGTTCGGGTTGGCTTTCAGTTCCTGCATTTCGGCAACCAAAAGCACGGATTCCAACAGCTTATCCAGGTTCATGCCGGTCTTAGCGGAAACCGGAACACAGATGGTGTCACCGCCCCACTCTTCCGGAACAATTTCATGTTCGGTCAGCTGTTGCATAATCTTATCCACGGAAGCTTCCGGCTTATCCATTTTGTTGATGGCAACAACAATGGGAATTTCGGCAGCTTTAGCGTGGTTAATGGCTTCAATAGTCTGTGGCATGATACCGTCGTCTGCGGCAACAACCAGGATGGCAATATCAGTGGCCAATGCACCTCTGGCACGCATTTCGGTAAAGGCAGCATGGCCCGGGGTGTCCAGGAAGGTAATCCGCTGGCCGTTGACATTGACACGATACGCACCAATGGCTTGGGTAATACCACCGGCTTCTCCGGACGTAACAGAAGTGTGGCGGATGGCATCCAGGATGGAAGTCTTACCATGGTCAACGTGACCCATGACACAAACAACCGGATCCCGTGGAAGCAGATCCTCTTCGGCATCTACGGCATCATTGATAATCTGATCTTCAATGGTAACTACATTTTCTCTTTCAACGGTGGCGCCCAGTTCTTCTGCCAGAATGGAAGCGGTGTCAAAGTCAATGACATCATTAATGGTAGCCATCTGACCCAGGGAGAAGAGCTTCTTAATAACTTCGGCAGCCGTCATACGCAGCTTTTCTGCAAATTCACCAACGGTAATTTCATCGCCCATCTGGATAATCCAGGTCTTCTTGGCGCGTTCTGCCTTAATTCTCTTCAGACGTTCTGCTTCGGTTTCGCGCTTCTTGGAACGAACGCCCTTCTGGCGGCGATACTGCTGCGACTTCTGCTTCAGCTTCTGCTTGTTGCTGGAAACCCTGTCATTGGTTCTGGCTTCCGGATTCAGGTTATCATACTTTTCATTGTATTTATCCAGGTTAACGTTCTGTACACGGGTATCAACCGTTCTGGCTTCGCCCTTGGTACGAGACTGCATTGGGCGGTTGTCTTCCTTTGGTGCCTTCTTCTGGAACGGATGCGGATCCGCATTTACCTTCGGCTTAGCCGGATCTGCTGGCTTAGAAGCCGGTTTGGCAGTCTGTTGTTTTGCAGCCGGCTTTGCTACCGGTTTTGCTGCCGGCTTGGCAGGAGCATCCTGCTTCTTACCCGGAACTGCTACCTTTGGAGCGCCTTCCTTCTTACCCGGAATAACAACCTTCGGTGCGCCCTCCTTTTTACCAGGCACTACAACTTTCGGTGCGCCTTCTTTCTTACCCGGAACAACAAC
>CAVCCW010000011.1:0-40930 GCA_963600825.1 Bacteroidaceae bacterium
CAAGTCGGAAAGGTGTAAATCTTCACTAAGGTGGGAAATGATATATTCCATGGTTTGCACAACCGGTTTTGGATAGTGGGCATAATTAAGTTGATGATTCCGTACGGCACTGGTTAGTTCCAAAATCATATTTTTGGAACATTCTACCTGCTTTTCCAGCGTGGAAGCAGCGTCGGATAATTGCGCATATTTATTGGTAATTTCGTCTATGGTGATAACAGACAGCCCACTGCGTTCAGCAGCTTTTCTTGACAAGGTACGCAGAATGGCAAAGCTGACGGATGGATTAATATAGGAACTATTTGCCTGTAGCATTCCGGAGCTTTGTGCCATGTCAAGCATGGCATGCTGCATGGTAAGAACATTTTCTACATCGCCCATCTGGATGAGATGTTGAAATGCATTTTCACCATCATATCTCTTGTAAATGTCACTAAACTTTTGATTGTTATAGGTAAGTTCCTTGGATGGATTTTGCTTTGGCTTGATAAAGTTTCTGTTTTCTAAGTGTTGATACAAAAACTCGGCGGTTCCGGGAGCAAATGCGGTAATGCAGGAGTTGATAATGTAACTTAACTGGCTTTGATAAATTAAGGGCAAAGAATTGTAATAGAGTTTCAGCGGTTGAGCATAGGAAGCAGGGAAGTGGTATTCTACTAAAAATTTTTCCACTTCGTTCTGGTCATATTCTTTTTTGACGTAAGGTCCAATCAGGTAGAAGGCATTGTCAAAAGAAAAGAGGGAAATAAAAATTTTAATGTCATCCGCAATTTCATAGATGTTTTTTGGTTGGATATCTATCAAGATGTTTTGCAGCACTGCTTTTGTAAACAGGGGCTGCATATTTTTATGGAAACAGTTGTTTTCTTCAAACGCGGACAATGGTTCCTCTGTGTGCTCCGGGTCCAGTCTGATAACCGGGCATTTTAATAGGACATGAAGCAGGCGTTCAAACAATTTGGAATCCATAGGGGTACCCTCTCTTTTTTGCAACACGGAAATATAATGCTATAACTTGTAGCATTATTCTATCACATGAATTCTGGTAATGATACAGTAAAAGCAGTAAGAACCGTGTTTTTTAGGAAAGGAGTTATTAAAATGCAGGAAAAAGAAACTTTGAAGGAAAATGTTTATCAAAAAGCAAAGACCTGGCAGGTAGCACTCACCACTATGACAGGTGCCGCACAAATGGCGTTTTATGTATTAATGACCTATGCCACCTACATAGGAAATTCTAATTTTGGCATTCTGGTTGCAGTAACAGGTGTCATTATTACCTGTTCCAGACTATTTGATGGTATTACAGATCCCATTATTGCACTGATTATGGAGCGGTTTAACAGTAAACATGGTAAAATCCGTTTCTTTACAATGATTGGTTGGGCAACAATGTCAGTTGCTACTACACTGATGTGTAATGTTGGTCCTAAATTTCATTTAACCGGAGCCGCAGGAACGGCATTCTTCGTTTTTTGTTATGCCATTTATATTATCGGATATACCTTTGCCAGCATTTCCGGCCAAATTAATGCAAATGTGTTGACCAATGATCCGAAACAGAGACCGGTTATTTCAGTATGGAATACAGCCTATTCTTATTTAACACCTATGTTAATGTCTGTTTTGTCTATGGCTGTGATTCTTCCCAAATTCAATAATGTCCAGTCTACGCCGTATTTTTCTACGCTCAACGTAGTTGTTATTGCAGTCTCTTTTGTATTCTATGTTTTGTCTTGTGTTGGTGTGTCAGCCTATGACAAACCGGAAAGTTTTGAAAACATTACCATCGGAAAAAAAGAGGAAGAAAAAACCTCTTTTAAAGATATGATTGCCCTGATTAAAACAAATAAAGAGCTGCAACGTTACATTATTGCTGCCAGCAGTGATAAACTGGCGCAAACCATTGGCTCTGCTTCCGTTGTTTCTACCATGTTATTTGGTATCATTGTCGGCTCCATGTCACTGTCTTCCATTTTAGCGGCTATTGCAATGTTACCGTCCATTCTTTTTGCCATTATTGGTTCTAAGATTGCCGGTAAAAAAGGAAGCTTAAAGGTGATGGTTTCCTGGTCCAAAATTTGCATTATTGTAAATTTGATTTATGCAGCCTTTTTATTGTTTGCCCCGGTATCTGTAGTTGGTGACCTGATGAACGGCCAGGCGTCTTCCACCACGTTGGCAATTATTATTTCCCTTTGTTTCCTGTTAATTAACTTTGCTGTGAACGCAACTAAAATGGTGGTTAGTGTGGCAACTAACTCGCTTCGTATGGATATTGTTGATTATGAATTTGACCGTACAGGAAAGTATTTACCAGCCACAGTTTCTGCTACTTACAGTTTTGTTGATAAAGTCATTTCTTCTTTTGGCGCCTTTATTTCTACCTCTATGGTTGGGCTGATTGGTTATACAACCACAACGCCGCAACAGGGAGACCCGCTTACGCTTGGTGTAAAAGTAATTACGGTTGTCCTCTTGATTGGATTCCCGATTATCGGATGGCTGCTTACCATTGTTTCCATGAGAAACAGTCAGTTAACTTTTGAAAGAATGGAAGAAGTACAGAAAAATAATGCAGAAAAGAAAGCAAAAATTTCTGCTGAATAAGGAGTCACAAGGATTCATGAGAAACGTCATAGATTTTAATGCCGACTGGTTGTTTACAAAGGAAGGTACATCGCAAAAAGTAACAATTCCACATACTTGGAACGCAATAGACGGTCAGACAGGACCGGATCCATATTACCGGGGGACGTGCACGTACGAAAAGGTATTTACAGCACCAATCCTGAGTCAAAAGGAACGTTGTTATATTGAATTTCACGGAGTGAATTCCTCTTGTCAACTCAATTTAAATGGACAAAATATTGCAACACATGACGGAGGATATTCTACGTTTCGATGTGATCTTACAAATTATCTGGAAGCAGAAAACAGATTGCAGGTGGTAGTAGATAACCTTCCCAATAAGACCGTTTATCCTCAAAGAGCAGATTTTACTTTTTACGGAGGAATATACAGGGACGTAAAGCTGATTATTGTTGAGGAAACCCACTTTGATTTAGATTATTACGGCGGAAATGGTTTGTATATCACTCCTAAAAAAGAAGGATCGGATGCCGTTGTGGAAATTACTTCCTACTTTGCAGGAAATCCGGATCAGGTAATTATTTCAATTGATTCCGTAGGAGAATTTTATTTTGAACCGACCTGTCTGAACGGAAAAGGCAAGGCACAGGGGCGAATCAGAATTGAAAATGCACACGTATGGGACGGCGTCAGGGATCCTTATCTGTATGCTGTTACGGCATCGCTACAAAAAGATAACCAAACAGTGGATCGGATTTATGATCGGTTTGGAGTACGGGACTATTTTATTGACAGTGAAAAAGGCTTCTTTTTGAATGGGAAAAGTTATCCTTTACACGGTGTTTCAAAGCATCAGGATCGTGCCGGTGTCGGTAATGCGGTAACCAAAGAAATGCAGGAAGAAGATATTGATCTAATCCTTTCTATGGGCGCAAATTCTATTCGCCTTGCGCATTATCAACATGATTCCTATGTTTATGATTACTGTGATGAGAAAGGACTTTTGGTTTGGGCAGAAATTCCCTATATTACAGTCCATATGCCGGAAGGAAGAGAGAATACCATTTCCCAAATGAAGGAGCTGATTGTACAAAATTATAATCATCCCTCTATTTTTTGCTGGGCGCTCTCCAATGAAATTACCTTGCAGGGGGAAACAGACGACCTGATGGAAAACCACAGGTTGTTGAATGATTTAGTGCACAAAATGGATCCAAACCGGTTATCAGCAATGGCAAATTTGTTCTTGCTGGAAACCAATTCCCCGCTGGTCACTTTGCCGGATATCCGTGGATACAACTTGTATTACGGATGGTATGTTGGTGATCTGGAGGATAACGACAAGTGGTTTGATGACTTTCATCAAACCTATCCGGAAGTAGCCATTGGCCTGACAGAATATGGGGCAGATGCTGTCCTTCATTTACAGTCTCCCAAGCCGGAAAAGGGAGATTATACAGAAGGCTACCAGGCGTTGTACCATGAACATATGTTGGAACTGTTTTCCACCAGACCCTATCTTTGGGGAACGTATTGCTGGAATATGTTTGAATTTGCTGCCGCCGGTAGAGAAGAAGCCGGAGATCCCGGAAAGAATCATAAGGGCCTGGTTACCTTTGACCGAAAAGAGAAAAAAGATGCCTTTTATATCTATAAGGCCTGGTGGTCGGAGGAACCGTTTATCCATATCTGCGGGAAACGATATCATGACCGCTTAGAGCCGCTAACTGAAATCAAAGTATATTCCAACCAAAACCAGGTAACTTTATTTGTGGACGGAAAAGAAACCGAAACCCGGAGGGGAACACATATCTTTAAATTTCAGGTCCCGCTTACCGGTCTCCATAAGATAAGGGTGCAGTCCGGCTGTCTGCAGGATGAGGCCGAGTTTGCAAAAGTAGATACGCCGAATCCAAGTTATTTTGCTTCTCCTGAAAAAGTAAGAAACTGGTTTGATGAAGCAACTCCGGATACCAAAGGGGAAGAAGGCTGTTTTTCCTTATCTGACACACTAGGTGAAATTCAGCAGGTTCCGGAAGGCAAAGCGTTACTTGATTCCATGATGCAAACCATGATGAAGACTACAGCCGGCGGCATGGGGAAAGGCGTTAAAATTCCTAAAATGATGATGGCAATGATTGCCAGGCAGCCCCTCAACAAACTGTTAAAGCAGGCGGGAATTGACCCGGCGGGCGAGTTGGCAACGCAGTTGTCAAAAGAGCTTTCCAAGATTAAAAAGCCGGAATAAGCAAGAAAGAGGACCATTAGAATGAAGAAATTTGAAAAAGAATTTATGCTGGGAGCTGCCACATCGGCTCATCAGGTAGAAGGAAATAATATCCATTCGGATTATTGGGCAATGGAACACATGCAATATTCCCAGTTCGTTGAGCCGAGTGGCGAAGCAGTAGACCACTATCATCGCTATGAAGAAGATATTCAAATGCTGGCAAAGGCTGGTTTAAATACGTATCGCTTTTCTATTGAATGGGCAAGAATTGAACCGGAAAAAGGTCATTTTGACGCAACGGAAATGCAGCATTATAAAGATGTTATTGCCTGTTGCAAAAAAAACGGAGTAGAGCCTGTTGTAACATTAATGCATTTTACCTCGCCGAAATGGTTGATTGAAATGGGCGGTTGGGACAACGAAGAGGTTGTTTCTCTGTTTGCCGCGTATACAAAGTATGTGATAGAAAACATCAAAAATGAGGTGCATTATATTTGCACCATCAACGAAGCCAATATGCGCTTGCAAATTGCTTCTTTAATGGAACGATTCATGAAACAGATGATGCTGCAGGCCAGCAAGGCGCCGGCGGATGGCAAAATGGAAGGACAATTGCAAGTTGGATTAAACCTGTCGAATCCGATGGAACAGATGAAGCTGACTGCTATGGAAAATCAGAAGGTTTTTGGTGATCTGAATCCGCACACCTTTGTTTCTGCCGCAGGAGAACAAGGGGATTCCATTGTTATAAAAGCACATCAGGCAGCAAAGAAAGTCATAAAAAGCCTGAATCCGGAAATTCAGGTTGGACTGACGCTTTCCTTACATGATTTACAATTTGTAGAAGGTGGACAGGCGAAAGCGGAAGCGGAGTGGAATCAGGAATTTTTGCATTATGCAGAACAGATTGCGGAAGATGATTTTTTAGGGCTTCAAAACTACACACGTACTGTCTATGATGCAGATGGAATTGTTCCCGTAGAGGACGATGTCCTGAAGACACAAATGGATTATGAATTCTATCCGCAGGCGTTGGAACATGTTATTCGAAAAGTGCATGAGACGCTGCCGAAGTTACCTATTTTTGTTACGGAAAATGGCGCTGCGGTAGAGGATGATCAGCTAAGATGTAACTTTATTGATCAAGCGCTGGCCGGAGTGCAGGCTTGCAGAGAGGACGGCATTCCAGTCATTGGATATTGCTACTGGTCCCTTATGGACAACTTTGAATGGCAAAAAGGGTTTGCACTTACCTTTGGCTTGTGTGAAGTAGATCGGACAAACTGGAAACGTACCCCAAAACCAAGTCTTACACACCTTGGCAGTTATACAGGAGGTTAAAAAATGAGTTCAACGGCGGTTCAGCAAATTATGATTGGATCTGTATGCAACACGGAAGAAAAGGCGCGCCATACGCTGCAATCCATTCGTGCTGCCGGCTATGATGCAATTGAATTAAACGGATTCATGATTAAACCTACGCCATTTTTAGTAAGAGTTCTGACCAAATTTGCCGGAATGCCAACCGGCTCCGGAGGAAAGCTGGACTGGAGCTCTCTTGTCAAAGAAGCAGGGTTATCTGTCTGCAGTCTTCATGAAGATTTAGGCAGCATAGAAACCAATCTGGATTCTGTTATAAGCG
This sequence comes from Bacteroidaceae bacterium, assembly GCA_963600825.1. Lineage (GTDB taxonomy): Bacteria > Bacillota > Clostridia > Oscillospirales > Acutalibacteraceae > RUG420. The sequence continues at coordinate 6,465 of CAVCCW010000011.1, forward strand.
AGGCAGCTTCTTTCCATACGCAAAATATTGTTGTAACAGGAATGTATCGCTTTCCTTATGGAGATCCGGAAGAAGTAAAAAAACTGGCAGCTCGGTTGAATCAGGCTGGGCAGGAATTAAAAAAGAATCAGTTAAACTTGCTTTACCACAATCATAATGTGGAATTTTCTAAGTTCCGGAATCAGCAAGGTGGGTATTTGGAAAATTGTGCCTACCGTGTGCTGGTAGAAGAAACCAATCCAGAGTATGTAAACTTTGAATTTGATTCTTACTGGGCAGCCGATGCGGGAATTAATCCATTAGACATTATGCATCTGTTGGCTGAACGAATGGCCCTGTATCATATAACAGATCGGGGATATAGAATTTCAGGTCCGGTTATGACGCCAATTGTAAAGCCGGATAGTGTAGAGCTTGGCTGCGGGAGCCTGGATTTGCCGGCTTTCCTGCATGCTGCAAAAGAATGCGGCACACAGGCCGTTATCTTAGAAAGCCATAAAAACTGGATTGATCATGATCCGGTAAAGTCATTAGAGCTTTCGGGATTGTATTTGAAGGAACATCTGTAAAAGGAGGCTGTTACTTGAAAGCAAGTAATATTAAGGTGGAGCATTTAAGAAATCCACTTGGGATAGACCTGCAAAAGCCATTTCTGAGTTGGTGTTGTCAGGGTGGTCTCCGTCAGACCGGATATCTTATCAATGCGTTTTCTTATTGGAATGATCAAAAAGGATCCTTAATTTATACCAGTGGAAAACAAAATAGTGCAGTCATGTCGGCGCACTTAAACACCACGCTGAAAAGCAGACAAAGAGTGCTTGTGGAACTTACTTTGTTTGATGAGAACGAAGAACCGGGAGAAATAGAAACTGCCGTTTTTGAAACCGCATTCTTAGACATGCAGGAGTGGACGGCAAAATGGATTAATCCGGAACCTGAAAATTTAACACAGGTAAATAACCGGCCAGCATCTTATTTGAAACGCAAATTTTCCGTGGAAGATATCGGTCCGGCAAGATTGTATATTACTGCACATGGTCTTTATACTGTTTTTCTGAATTCTGTCAGGGTGGGGACTGCTGTTTTAACTCCTGGCACATCGGAATATAGCGTGAACCTGGAATATCAGACTTATGATGTAACGTCGTATTTAAAAAAAGGGGAAAATGAGATTCGTGTTATTTTAGGAGACGGATGGTACCGCGGAAAAAGTGGCATGAACAACCCCAAAGGAAACCTTTTTGGTACGGATCTTGCCTGTCTTGCACAACTGGAAGTCAATCAGAAAGTGGTTGTAAAAACGGATGAAAGCTGGCTCGCCAGTCAGAACGGGCCAATTCAAAAAAATGGTCTGGATTTTGGCGAGACGGTAGACGCAACCAAAGGGGATGGATTCTTTGCAACAGAACAATTTCACCCTGTAAGAACGGAAGATTTTCCCTATCAGACTTTGAAGTGCAGCAACAATGTGCCCGTTACGGAGCATGAAGAATTTCAGGGAAAATGGATTTCTACACCAAAGAAAGAATCCGTCCTTGATTTCGGACAAAATATGGCGGGGTATGTCAGTTTTTCTGTAACCGCAAAAGCGGGACAAAAATTGATTCTGACCCACGGAGAGGCTTTGGATGAAAATGGAGATTTTACCATTGAAAATTTCCAACATGATACCCCAACAGAGGAAAACCGAATTCGCCAGCAAGTGACCTACGTTTGTAAAGACGGAACGAACCGGTATTGTCCGCAGTTTTGCATTTTTGGATTCCAATATGTCAAAGTGGAAACAGACATTCCTCTGGAGAACATTTCTTTCCGAGCACATGCTGTCTATTCCGATATGGAAGAAACCGGACAATTCCTTTGCGGAAATCAGGACGTAAATCAGTTGGTGCAGAACACGATCTGGAGTATGAAAAGCAATTTTGTGGACATCCCAACAGATTGTCCGACCAGGGAACGGCAAGGGTGGACAGGCGATGCAGCTGTGTTTTCATCTACCGGAGTCTACCTGATGGACTGTTATCCTGTTTTTCGCAAGTGGCTGGCAGAAGTCAGAGCTTCTCAACTGCAAAATGGAAAAATTCCCGGTGTAGCCCCAAGAAGTGAACCTGGTGGGTTCTTTCAAAAACTTTCAACTGGATCAGCCGGATGGGCGGACGCCATTACCATTGTGCCTAGTGTGTTAAGTAATGTTTACCAGTGCACAGACATCCTGGAAGAAAATTACACTGCCATGAAAAAATGGGTGGATTTCAGTCGGAAACGCGCCAAAAAAAGTCGCCTTAAGTCAAAGTGGAAACGAAATCCGTATCGGCAGTATTTAGTAGAAACCGGGTTTCATTGGGGCGAGTGGATGGAACCGGATCAGGACATGAGAACCGTCCTGACACAGACAATAAAAAATGGGGATCCGGAAGTCCCAACAGCCTATTTTGCCTATTCCGCTTTCCTTATGGGAAAGGCGGCAGAACGGTTAAACAAAAAAGATGAGGCAACCTATTATCTGAATTTAAGTCAAAAGATCAGGGATGCCTATCGTGCTTATTTTGTAAAAGACGGGCATATTTACTCTAACCGACAGGCTAAGTATGTACGGCCTATTGCACTTGATCTTTTAGCGCCCGAAGAAAAGCAGTCTGCTGCAGATGCTTTAAACGAATTGGTAAAACAAAATGAGTATCATTTAAACACCGGATTCTTATCCACTCCGTTTTTGTGCGATGTACTGGCTACCTATGGGTACATAGACACCGCTTACCAGCTCCTTTTGCAGGACACGGCACCTTCGTGGCTTTATGAAGTAAAGAAAGGGGCAACCAGTATTTGGGAAACCTGGAACGGAATAGATACGCAGGGAAGGGTTAGTGCTTCTTTAAACCATTATTCCTATGGCGCTGTGACCGGTTGGCTTTTCAATGGCGTTGCTGGCATCCGACTTTCGAATGGGAAAATTACGATAAACCCACATCCACATAAAGCCATTGGTTTTGTGAATGCGGTTTACCAATCTCCTGTAGGAGAAATTCAGTCTTCCTGGAACTATGAAGGAAAAACAATTCATTATGAAATAAAAATTCCCGCTAACTGTTGTGCAACCATTCTTTTGCCAAATGGGGAAGAACATCAGGTGACAGCAGGAACTTACTCCTTTTGCACACAAGAAGAGTAAAAATAAGCAAAGAAAAACCTGCCGGCAGGAGATCCTGTTCAGCAGGTTTTTTGCTTTTATTAGTTGCTTTACAAGCTTGTTATTATTTGCTGAAGTTATCTTTCAGCATAACGTCGTGGGAGCCGCCTTCAACAATGGAAACTTCGGAAACCAGAGTCAGCTTGGCTTTTTCCCGTAATTCCGGAAGGGTAAGGGCACCACAGTTGCACATGGTAGAACGAACCTTGTACAGAGAAGCGGTAACGCCGTCTTGCAGGGAGCCAGCATACGGAACGTAAGAGTCAACGCCTTCTTCAAAGGCAAGCTTTGTGGCGCCGCCAAGGTCATATCTGGCCCAGTTTCTGGCACGGTTGGAACCTTCGCCCCAGTACTCTTTCATGTAATTTCCGTTGATGCGAACCAGTTCGGTTGGGGATTCATCAAAGCGGGAGAAATAGCGTCCCAACATCAGGAAGTCAGCACCCATGGCAAGAGCAAGTGTCATGTGATAGTCATGAACAATACCGCCGTCAGAGCAAACCGGAACATAAATGCCGGTTTCTTTGTAATATTTATCCCGTTCTTTGCAAACGTCAATCAGAGCGGTAGCCTGGCCGCGACCGATGCCTTTGGTTTCTCTGGTAATGCAAATGGAACCGCCGCCAATTCCGACTTTGACAAAGTCTGCACCGCAGTCTGCAAGGAAGCGGAAGCCTTCTGCGTCTACTACGTTGCCGGCACCAATGCGTACCGTGTCACCGTAGGTTTCGCGTACCCAGCGGATGGTTCTTTGCTGCCATTCGGAGTAGCCTTCAGAGGAGTCAATGCAAAGAACATCTGCACCGGCTTCCAGCAGGGCAGGAACGCGTTCGGCGTAGTCTCTGGTGTTGATACCGGCGCCGACTACATAAGACTTGTGTTCATCCAGCAGTTCCAGCTTGTTTTCTTTATGGGATTCATAGTCTTTCCGGAAGACAAGGTAGCTTAAATGGTCGTGTTCATCTACTAAGGGGAGCGCATTCAGTTTGTTGTCCCAAATAATGTCATTGGCAAGCTTTAAAGAGGTGGTGTCCGGCGCCGTAATCAGTTTTTCTCTTGGCGTCATGAATTCCTTGATTTTGGTGGCAGGATCCATACGGCTGACACGGTAGTCTTTGCTGCCGACAATGCCGAGCAGAAGGCCGTTTGCAGTGCCGTCATCGGTAATGGCAACGGTGCTGTGTCCGGTCTTTTCTTTCAGGTCAAGGACATCGGCCAGGCAATCTTCCGGAGTCAGGTTACAGGTAGAAACAACAAAGCCTTTTTTATAACTTTTTACGCGGGCAACCATGGCAGCTTCATCAGCAATGCTTTGGGAACCGTAAATGAAGGAAATGCCGCCTTCTTTTGCAAGGGCAATTGCCATTCTGTCATCAGAAACAGACTGCATGATGGCGGAAACCATTGGGATATTCAGCGTAATAGCTGAAGTTTCTCCCTTTTTAAAACGTACCAACGGAGTCTTCAGGTCAACTGCATCCGGAATGCACTGAGAAGAAGAATACCCCGGGACCAGTAAGTATTCACCAAAGGTATGAGAAGGTTCCGAGAAAAAATATGCCATAATAACACGCTCCTTTTGCTTTTTCTTCAGGTTATTTTTTCTTATTTTAAAGATTTCCAAGGGAAAGTCAATGACTTCCGGGAAAGAAAAGAGACGGACTTTTGATCCGTCTCTTTTTTTGTGTTAAGAAGCAGTGGAAGAGGAGGCAGACATGTTTGCCAACGTCTTTTCTGCATAGCGGTTTTCGCGGCTGCGAACCAGGCTGATGCAGTGCTTGGATTTAATCTGATACTCATCTGCATCGGCAGCGGAATCATAGAAGTCATTGTAAGCTTCTTCGCCAAGCGTGCTGCGAATGGAGGATTTCCACTGCGGTTCGGTGGCTACGGAAACACAATACATAATGTGGTAACCATATTCGGTCTTAATAATGCCACTGTCTCCGGCCTTTCTGCCGTCTGCAAAGCACCAGTCAAGGAATTCCTGAACGTAGCTGGAAGTTGGGGTGACGTCTTCGTACAGACCTTCGTTGTCGGATACGCTGGAATCTTCAGAGTAGGCAGTAACAAGTTCTTTGAAGCTGTCGTCAGTAGCGTCTCCGTCTTTCCATTGCTGGTAATACTTTTCTGCCAATTCCTTGGCTTCTGCATCCGTATGTGTGGTTGTGGAGCTATCATCGGAATCTGAGGTATCATCGTCATCCGATACTTGGATCAGCAGGTGACGTACGGTAACTGGGTAAACTTCTTTCAAAGTTGGTTTTTCGGTAACCAGAATGGCGTAATACGTGGCCAGTCCGGTAGTATCCGAAACCTTAGAGAAGAGCTTCTTGTCACCGGCAGAAGCCTCATTTTCAATCCATTCGGTGGCCTCATCCGTGAAGTAAGATTTCAGCGTGGATTCATTGGCGTCTGTCAGGGTAGAGTAGGAGTCGTTATCTTTATAGTAAGACTGGTAGGCTTCATCTACTACATCGTAAACTTTGCTGGTCCAGTTGCTGTCATCGGCTTCGGCGAGGAACGCTTCTGCTTTTGCTTTGGCTTCTTCATTGGCTGCCGTAATTTCTTCGTCCGTTGCGTTGTCCGTGTCATCTACGGAAGCGCTGAAGTTGTAATACCGCAGGGAAGCTGTTTCGTATTCCGCTTTATGTTCGGACAGATAGGTGTTAATTTCATCATCGGTTACGTCGGCAGAATACTGTTCCTTCTTGTCATCGGAATAATCGGAAGCCAGCGTTTGCTTAATGTAAATTTCCTGCAGCAAAGCTTTGTTCATGCCCTTGCCATAGTTGTTGCGGATATAGGCATCCAGGGAATATTCGTTTTCTTCGGCATTGCTCTTCAGTTCGTCAAAGAATTCATTCATTTCCGTGGTTTCGTCATCAGTCATCTTATAACCGGCATCTACTGCCTGTTCATAAAGGGCAGTGTACAGCTGTGCAGTTTCTACTGCGGCCTGGCAGAAGTAGTCATCCCAGGTGGCAGTGTCCCCTTTGATGTATTCTTCGTCTACCTGGAAATCATCCGAGGTGGAATCCGAGTCAGAATCAGAACTGGAGTCTGGCAGTTCCTGATCTGCCGGCGCTTTGGTGTAATCAAAGCCAGTCAGGGAAGCACCCGCTCCGGTGCCGTAATAGGATGAGTAATAGGACTCATACTGATAGGACATATTGTAGTAATAGTTGTACATGGAGCGGTAGTAGTATTCATATTCAGCAACGGATACTTTGGTACCGTCCTGTAATTTAATGGCTGTGGTATGGCGATCATAAACACCAAAGTAGCCCAAGAAAAAGAGTACCAGGGCAAGAACAACTGCAGCAATTGGAGTAATAATGCGGATTCGCTTTTGCTTTTTGGTTAGCTCTTTCCGCTTTCTTGCTTTTTCTTCCTGTCTCTTTTGAGACTTCTCCATGTCTGCTTTTCTTTTCAGGCGGGCTTCTTCTGCTTTGGAAACGCCACCCGGGGCAATGTCATACATTTCTTTTTTTGCCCGTTCTTTTTGCAGCTTTTCCTTGGCTTTTTTTGCCTTCTTTTCGGCCTTTGCTGCAGCCTTAGCTTCTTTGGCTGTGGCTTTAGCAGCGTCCTTGTCGGCAGGGGTTACTTTCTTTTCTTCATCCATAGGGAATGTCCTCCATAAGGGTTTTAAACTAACTTGCTTATTTTAGCGTATTCAGACTGGTTTTACAATGAGCTTAATGCCCTCAATCCGAACAATTTCTGCTTTGGCACCAGCTGGGATAGAGGGGGAATCCGGACTTTCCAGACGGGCTTCCCAGTCTACGTCGTTCATGATGACGGATCCGGCATCGGTACGAACTTCTTTGGTAACCAGTACCTGTTGACCAATATAGGTGTCTTTATTGGTGGGAGTGTTTGCACCGCTTTTTAATTTCTTAACCAAAGGCTTAGTTAGGGCGAGTGTAATTGCGGTAACAACAACAAATGACACGATTTCTGCCACAAGGGACTGGTCTTGGGTAACCAATGCGGCAACCCCGCCGGCAAGCGCGCCGACAGCAAACCAGATAGAGACCAGTTGTACCGTACAAAGTTCCACAACGGCAAAGAGCAAAAATAAGGCAAGCCAAACCATCCAATGAGCGAAAGGCATAATGCTTCCTCCTCTCAGTCACAATATAATTTAGGTTTTCACATTTAAATATACTTCAAAACATGTTACTATATCAACGTCAGAAATGCTTATCGAGGAGATTTTTAAATGAAAGATTTCAAAGATCAGCTGAATCGCGCACAAAGCGTAGCGGACGAAGGAAATAGTAAAAGGGGAAGTTACTATAATAAGCCGGCCATTGCCGTCGTTACCGCTATTTGCCTCGTGATTTTAGCCATGGTTATTGTTATGCTGGTCATTTTCGGGAAGGCGTGTAACACCGCTGCGGACGTCCTGTTAGATGACAGTAGTAACAACACGTACGTCAACAATATTTATTCCGGCCAGTACAGCGGATATTCCGGAACTTACCAAAGCAATACGGCAGACCAGACAGAAAAGACCAATGCGGCACCGGCCGATTTTTCTTATGGCGTGGTTGCCGGTACCAATTATGAAAGTTCCTTTTCCGGCTTAAAGTTTTATGGCCCCAGTGGCTGGATCTTGCAAGATCATTCCGCACTGGGCAGCAGTTCCAACGGAACCCTTTATGATATGGCGGCACAAAGTACGGACGGAGAAACCAGTGTGGCCGTGCTGTATTATCCGTTGAACAGCAAATATACGTCTGCAACCGCCATGCTGAAAGCCATGCAGGCTAGCACAGATGGCACCATTCTGAATGACAGTGTTTCCATTCGGAAGGGTGGAAACAGCTTTACCGGATACATTTACTCTAATGACGAAAGCGGAACCACAACTTACAGTGAAGTCATAGGGACAGAGGTAGATGGCTATGTTCTGTTAATTCAGGCCAAAGCAATGTCGTCTAACGAATTGTCTGCAGCCATTGCCTATTTCAGATAAAGAAATAAAGAAGCGGAGGACACTTCTTTGAAAATTTGTAATTACTGTGGAACCGGGATGGACAACCAGGTACAAAAATGTCCTTTCTGCGGACAGGATATGACCATCCGCGGAGCCATCAAATACGAAGATAATTTACCGTTCAATGGTTCTCTGGATGTTTATTCCACCAAGCACCTGCGGAAGGATCCTGCTGTAGAAGATAAGAAAAACTGGTTTGCCACGCTTTCCACCAAGAAAGCACAATATGAAAACAGTACCGGAAAAAACAAAAAGCAAACTTCTGCAGAAAAACAGGATTCAGCACAGAAAAGCGCTGCTTACGCAGAGGGAAAGCGTATGCAGGAGAAATATGCTGCATCGCAACAGAAAAGACAGATACAGAATCCAAGACCGAAACGCAAAAGCAAGAAGTCGGCCAAACGCAGCAGAATCTTTGCGGCAGTCATTGTCTTTTTTGTTGTTATCTCCACAATGATGGGGGTTTGTGACGAAACCCCGGATTTAGACTTGGATAGCCCGTTTTTGTATAATAATGAAATCATGTATTCTGGGTCCGTAACAGAAAGTGTTTACAGCAATACCGAATACATGGTAGCAATTAGCTTGTCCTCGGATTGGACTATGTCGGTGCCGAATCTGCCATCGCAGGACGCGCTTTGCTTTACTGATTTGGAAGGAAACAATGCGGACTCTACCATTCAGGTAACCTATGTGGCAGAAAGCGTAGATTCCATATATGACTCAGATTATGAAGCGGATGGATCTCCTGCAGTTTATGACAATGCCAATTCCTATCTTGTTTCCCAAAAAGCAGAATTGGATGCCACCGGAATTTACGCTACCATGGAAGTGGAAACGGCACAATTGGATGGAAAGACGGCCTATTTACTGCATTATTCCAACACAGATCAATACTTTGTTCAGGTGGCAGCGGAAACCAATGTGGCCGGCGTTTATGTGGTAATTGAATGCAGTAGCAGTAATTTCTATGCCATTAACGAACTTCTTTCACATATTTCTTTTGCCGATTAAATCAGCCTATTAGGAGGAACTCATGTCAATACAGGAAGAACTGATTGCAGGTCTTCAGGAAAAGGCACCCAGTGCCAAAGTGTATCAAAATATCAGTCTGGATTCCAAGCGCGGAAAAGGACGAAAAGCGGACCTTTTGATTCTGCACAAAACCGGAGTTTATCCGGTCTTCATCCGGGAATATGACGGCATGTTGTACGCTGAAGAAGACAGCCGTTACTGGATTCTCCGAACAAACGCAGGGGAAGGGGACTACTTTGAAAATCCCATTTTGGAAGCAGCCAAAGCAGCAGAGTCTTTAGCAATGAAATGCCGAAGCGCAGCAGAATTTATTCAGCCTGTTGTTATTTATGGGGAAGCAACCAAAATTGTGGAATTAAAACGCACCAAAGACCAGATTTTATTCTGCGGGAAAGATTATTTCCTGGCCACCATGATGTGCAAGGAATATGAAGAAGAACTGGTTGGCCCTGCCATGCGGGACACGCTGGTAAAGCAATTTACCATGTTGCAAATGTTATCAAAATAAAAGAATAACCCCGGTTGCCGGAACAATGGCAATCGGGGCTTTTTGTTGGTTCTGCAGACCTGGTTTTTGGAAATGCTTTTTGGGGGCGAGTCAGCTTTTTGATTTGCTTACAGTGCTCTTCCTTAAAGAGTTTTGAAACTCCTGCCGCCGCAGTTTTCGAAGATACCGAAACCCGGCAGCTTCTCCCTGTTCGGCAAACAGAGTCAGGATTTCTTTTAGGCTGGCTTCGGTTTCCGGATGCATTAACTGGGAGTAGTCATGCCGATTGGCATATTCCAGGGCAGAGGGGTCCTGGTAGTTTTTGCCAAGGTAAGTTTTGCAAGCGGCCAAGCGGTCACAAATCATTTCAACTAGATATTTAGTTGGCATTTTAACCGGCACCATGGTGTATCCGTTCGGACTGTTGTCAAACCAATATTCAAAATGATGCTTGTTTTTGCCTTTGTGGTGAATCCAGGCATAGGAAACGCCTCTGCTTTTTCGTTCTACCACATTGGGACTGAAGGTCCCCTGATAGTATTTGGCACCAACTAAAAATTCCGTAGGAGAGTACTTGGATAAATCATGCATCAGACCCTGCAACGGAATGCCGGCGCGGAAGCAGTGGTACATAACCAAGTGCCGGTGATGCGTAATGGTGCGGAAATGGTGATAAGCATTTGACAAATACGGTTGCAATGCAGGTTCCTTCTTTCTAATTCAATGGATTTATTGTATCATATTTCGGGAAAGGAGGACGTCAAACATGGAATGTTATCCGATTGTTTTCGTCCACGGATTTAATAATATGGGGGAAACGTTTGCCCCCGCTGCCACCTATTTAAACAGCCTTGGTTATGAGGCCTATGCACCGCATATTGCGCCGTTCACCAGCGCCTGGGATCGGGCTTGTGACCTATATGCCATGCTGTTTGGCGGTACGGCTGACTACGGGAAAGCCCACGCAAAAAAAGGAAAACATAAGCGGTACGGTTTGCACTATGACGGCATTTTACCGGATTTGGGGCAGCCTGGCGCGCATGAAAAAGTAAACCTGATAGGACACAGCTTTGGCGGAGAAACCATTCGCGTATTGCTTCATTTATTGGCATACGGAGATGAAAAAGAACGTGCGGTTACCAAAGAAAAAGATCTTTCACCGCTGTTCCGTGGTGGCCAAGAGGGGTTAATCAATTGCATTTATTGTTTGGCATCACCCTTAAACGGAACCACTCTTTGCACCGATTTGGACCGCATGACACGCCTGTTGTCTTTCGGCCAGCTAAAAAAAGCCAACAAGCTCAGTGGTAGCAAAGACCCGTATGCCGCTGTTATGTTAATGGATCAATTTGGCTTTACTTCAGCAGAAAAGAAACACATTTACAAGCCTATTTCCATTCTGAAATTCCTGTTTTCCAAAGACAGCTGTTATGGGGACTTAAGCCTGCGGGGCGCAGCAAAGTGGAATGCCATTCTGGACACCGTAGATTCGGTTTACTACTTCTCCCAACCGGCGGACATCAGCGTAAAAAAAGGATTGCTGACCGTCCCGGCAGCCGGGGTCCTGGACCGGTACAAAATTTCCGTATTCTTTATGGGCTTGGTACATGCACGGCAGGGCAAGGCCTGGGCCGCCAGTGACGGACGCGTCAATACCATCTCTGAAACAGCACCCTTTGATGAACCCCAGGTGGATTACACGGATTCTATGACTTTGCAAAAGGGAATCTGGCACGTAATGCCGACACAGGCCGTTAACCACACCTTTTATGAAGGCGAGGAAGTGCCGACAGAAGAATTTGAAGCTTTTTATCGGAATTTAGGTGCTCTGTTGGAGCGGATTTCCGATACAGAATAAAGGAGGATTTGACCCTTGTTTAATCGGATTTATTTGAATGACGACTGGACCTATTACCGGGCAGACCAACCGGATGAACGGAGTACCGTACGGCTGCCGCATACCAACGTGGAACTGCCGTACAACTACTTTGATGAAAAATTGTACCAGTTTGTCAGCGTATATGAGCGGAGCTTCTTTTTGCCGGAGGAGTATGCTGAAAAACTGTGCTTTCTTCGCTTTGAAGGGGCAGGACACATGGCACAGGTGTATATCAACGGAACTTTGGTAGAAAATCATTACTGTGGATATACGGAATTCAAAGTGCCACTGAATCAGTTTGTAAACTTTAGTGCCACCAACACGGTAAAGGTAGTGCTGGATGCCAGAGAAAGCTTAAATGAGCCACCTTTTGGACATGTAATTGACTACCTAACCTATGGTGGGCTGTATCGCGAAGTTTCTTTGGAAGTTTACGAAAAGAACTACATCGCAGATGTATTTGTAAAATGCAGAACGGTGGAAACTGCCACCAAAACCCTGGAGGTGGAAACAACCGTTCATGCGGATAATCTTGCCATTCGTCCATTCCGTTTGACATATGATATTTATGATGGTGAAACCTGCATCCAAACCTATTCAGTAGAGCACGTAGAGGAAGTAAATACCAACACGCTTTACTGTGCCGGTCTGGAGAACTGGGATGTGGATCATCCAAAACTGTATGAATTACATGTCAGACTGACAGAGGGGGAAGACGGTAGCACCTCCTGGGATTTCCACAAGGTAACCTTCGGCTGCCGTACCGTGGACTTCCGTGCAGACGGATTTTATCTGAATGGAAAGAAGCTGAAAATTCGCGGATTGAACCGGCATCAGTCTTATCCTTATGTCGGGTATGCCATGCCGAAATCCGTGCAGGAAAATGACGTTCATATTTTGAAGAACGAACTGGGTCTGAATGCCGTTCGGACTTCCCATTATCCGCAGTCACAGTATTTCCTTGACGAATGTGACAGAGCCGGCTTGCTGGTCTTCACGGAAGCACCCGGTTGGCAGCACATTGGCAATGACGCATGGAAGAAAAAGCATTTGCAGAACGTAAAGGATATGGTTCTGCAGAATCGGAATCATCCGTCTATTGTACTGTGGGGCGTTCGCATTAACGAAAGTCAGGATGACAATGAACTGTATCGGAAGGCCAACGCAGTAGCGCACCAGTATGACGATACCCGTCCTACTTCCGGCGTTCGTTTTATGCAGTTCAGCAATCTGCTGGAAGACGTATATGCCTACAATGACTTCAGCCATACCGGTCAGAATGCCGGTGCGCAGAAGAAATGGATGGTAACCGGTCGTCCGAATGCACCATATTTAATTTCGGAATATAACGGACACATGTATCCAACCAAGTCCTTTGATGACGAAGCACACCGCTTACAGCATGCACTGCGTCATGCCAATGTTGTCAATGCCGCCGCGGCTCCGGATAACGGAATCTCCGGCAGCTTTGGCTGGTGTATGGCTGATTACAATACCCATAAGGATTTCGGTTCCGGAGACAAAATCTGTTATCACGGGGTACTGGACATGTTCCGGAATCCGAAGATGGCGGCGGCTCTGTATGCTTCGCAGGCAGAGGATACCAATGTTTTGGAAATCAGCTCGTCCATGGATATTGGCGAATGGCCGGCCGGCAAGCTGGGTGACGTCTTTGTGTTCACCAACGCCGACTACGTAAACCTGTATAAAAACGGGGACTTCGTCCGTCGTTTTTATCCGGATACAGAAACCTGGCCGAACCTGAAACATGCTCCTATCCGAATTGATGACCTGATAGGGGAATTACTGGAAAACAAAGAGGGCATGAGCCCCGAAGGATCGCTTGCGTTCCGCAAAGCGGTCAAAGGCTTCATGACCGACGGCGTTGGTGGTGTCTTAAAGCCGAACCTTCTTGCCGGCCTGGCCAAGACCTTTGTCAAGGATAAACTGACAGTAGAAAAGGTCTTTGACCTGGTTTACACATACGTAACCAACTGGGGCTCTGATGCCACTATTTACCGCTTTGACGCTGTTAAGAAAGGGCAGGTAGTCAACAGTATTACAAAGGCGCCAATGAATGAAGTGGTCCTGAACGTAAAGGTAGACCATACCAATCTGTGTGAAACCTCGTCTTACGATGTAGCCTGCGTTCGCATAGAGGCAGTTTCCAAAGAAGGAAACCATCTGTTCTATTTGAATGATCCTATTATGCTGAAGACAAGCGGCTGCCTGGAACTGATTGGACCGTCCTGTGTGCCATTGCGTGGCGGATACGCCGGAACTTATGTAAAGACAACCGGAAAAGCCGGAAAAGGAGAACTGACGATCTCTTCTGATCGTACGGATCCGATTACCATTCCGTTTACGGTAGGAATAGAGGAATGCTAAGGATACAAAGCATATAAAAGGAGTCTTTTCATGAAAAACACCACTCTGATTTACTTGGAGCAGGATCAAAAGTATTTAATGCTGCATCGCACAAAAAAAGAACATGATATCAATCATGACAAGTGGATTGGAGTGGGCGGAAAGATGGAAGAAAACGAAAGCCCCGAAGACGGTGCCATACGGGAAATTCTGGAAGAAACCGGATTGACGGTGCTGCCGGAAGATTTGCACTATCGGGGCTTAGTTACCTTTGTATCTGATCAGTCGGAAGGGGAGTACATGCATCTTTTTACGGCCCAACGGTTTTCCGGGACGCTAAAAGAATGTAACGAAGGAGATCTTTGCTGGGTTGCAAAGGAAAAGGTACTTTCGCTTCCCACCTGGGAAGGGGATCGGCTTTTCTTAACCCGGATTGTTAAACCAAGTCCGTTCTTTGTCATGAAGCTCGTTTATGAAGGAGACAAGCTTGTTTTTTCCTCTGTAAAAAATGTTTGAAAAACTCTGCAGGAAAACGCAGAAACTCCCTTGACATTAGTGCTGTGGATAGATATAATATCCAAGTGACTTGGGAGACCAATTGCGGACCATTAGCTCAGTTGGTTAGAGCAGCCGGCTCATAACCGGTGGGTCCGGGGTTCGAGTCCCTGATGGTCCACCATTTCTTACAGAATATGTAGGGGTATAGCTCAGTTGGTAGAGCAGCGGTCTCCAAAACCGCGTGCCGAGGGTTCAAGTCCTTCTGCCCCTGCCAATTTGCTGATGTGGCACAGTAGGTAGCGCGCGTCCTTGGTAAGGACGAGGTCACCGGTTCAAATCCGGTCATCAGCTCCATGAAAAACACCGTTTCGGGAACGAAACGGTGTTTTTCTTTTATTAGAATTTGCTTACTGCTGAGCAGCAGCGGTTTCGGCTTCTTTCATTTTTTGAAGCTCTTCCAAAATGAGGCGAGCCGTATATTCGTCTGTAACCAGTTCGTTAATGTAACCGTATTTTGCGGCAAAAATAACAGGACGGACTTTGTGGCTTCCTCTGGCAATACAGAGCACATGCGGGTTCTTTTGAATGTCATCTGCATTCATGCTGGTCATGCGGAAAGGCTTCGGCAGGGAAAGACGACGGCCGTCTTCATAATAGACGTTGCCGAGCACGTTGGCATGTGGCCGACTGAACACCTTCTGGATGTTAAAGTCTTTTACCTGATCATAAAATTCGTTGAAGTACGGATAATCCAAAGCAAACTGCCCACCGACACTGACCAAAACCGCATCCAGATGTTTAAATTCTTCCTGCATGGCATTTAATTTGGCCTTGTCTATTTCAGACAGGTGATTGGTGTTGGTTACCATGGAGTAGTTGTTGTAATGGACTTTGCCACCAAACGCACTGGCAAGGCGGTCACAGATAATGGTACTTTGCAGGTACGGATTGTCTGTTCCCACGTGGCCAGAAACGGCATAAAAGTCCATGTTGTTATCGGAAGGATGGGCACTGACATTGGCTGTGGTCTGATATAACGTCTTTCCAACGCCGACACCAATCTTATTAAACTTTGGTACCCATTTTTCGATGTATCTGGCAGCAAAGAAGGTTAAAGCATCATCTGCACTTTGGGCATCAATCTTTTTTAATGGTAATTCCGGAGTTACCATGACCTGATTCAAATGAAGCTTGTCTTCCAGGCGGCGGGAAAGCTCATAGGCACGGGTACTGTCCGGGGCTGAAATTTCAATTTTGACGAAGCCTTCTTCTCTGGCAATCTTCAGAAGCCGGGAAATCTGTGTGCGATGAATGTTTTCTTTCAACGCAATTTCCTGTTGGCTAAGTTCGTCAATGTAATAATATTTGGCAATCCGAAGGATTGTCATAACATCATAATTTGGGTTCATTCTGTAAGCTCCTTTCTGTACGCACTCCATTATACGGAGGAAATTCACATTTGTGCAAGATATCTGCTCGTTTTCTTTTTAACAAGACCAAATGGGAATCATGCTCTTGTAACAGACAAATTCCGGATTTATCATTAAAAATATTCTATTTGTTGGCCAGAAAGGATTGGGAAGAAGATGAGCCTATCCAAAATTCAAAAAAAGATTGCTGCTTTGGACCCGTCTATTACGGTCACAGAAGAAAGAGGATGCATTGTTCTTCGCGGCGAGGTAGAGGATTGGGCCACGGTAGTAAAAGCCGGAAGTTTGGCAGTGGACAAAAAACATTACTATGGCGTGATAAATGATATCCGGCTAAAAGGATTTCAGGAACCAGTACGTGCCCCCAAAATCCGTGACCGTAAACTGGATGGTGCTACGCCGGACGTCCTGATTATTGGGGCCGGGATTACCGGCTGCTGCATTGCTCGAGAGCTATCTCGCTGGGACATAGACGTTCTGGTGGTTGACCGTGGATCTGATGTTGCAGAAGGCGCTACAAAGGCAAACGGCGGAGTTGTCCATGCTGGGGTTAATTTCGGAAAGCATTCCCAGAAGCACTACTACAATGCCCGTGGCAATGCCATGTATCAGCAATTGTCAGAAGAATTGCATTTTCCGCTGGAGCAAAAGGGCCAGGTTATGCTAGACGTGGACAGATGGGAGCAACTGATTGTAAAGTACCTTGCCTGGAATGCCAAAAAGAACCTGGATATGCCGAATGTGCGTTATTTAACGTTGCCAGAACTACACAAGGTTGAACCACATGTGCCGGATTTTTTTGACGGCGGTATGTTTTTACCGATTGCCGGGGTAACATCTCCATATGGCGTTTGCATTGCCATGGCGGAAAATGCCGTACAAAACGGAGCCCGTTTTTCATTGGAAACTATGGTAGAAAGCATGACTGTGGAGGCGGGGAAGATTACTTCCGTTCAAACCAACCGCGGTACGCTGTATCCGAAAGTGGTCTGCAATGCTGCCGGAATTTATGCAGATAAAATTGCCGAAATGGCAGGGGACCGAACGTTTACCATTCATCCCCGCCGTGGGACAGATATTATTACAGATGCTAAGGTTGGATATCTGGTAAACACCAGCATGGCCAAGGCGCCGTTTGCCGTCATGCCGAATGAAAAGCCGGAAGTAAAGGGAAAACCCTGGAAATATATCCAAAAGATCTTATGGGCTTTGGGAAGTCACAACCACACCAAAGGAGTCGGACTGATTCATTCGGTATACGGAAATATGCTGGTCGGCCCCAATGCTACAGAAACGCCGGAACGGGAAAATACAGAAACCAGAGCAGAAGAGTTCCATGCCATCATGGAAATGCAACGAAAGCTTTGCCCGGAACTGAAATATGAAGATGTTATTGCTTACTTTACCGGTGTGCGTGCTACTTTGTATGAGGAAGATTTCTGCGTCCGGAAAGGACTCTTTACAAAAAATATTATGGAGGCGGCGGGGATTCAATCGCCGGGGATAACGGCAGCCCCTGCCATAGGACAGGATATTGCTGCCTGGTGCGTGGACTATTTGGAAGAAAGCGGTCAAACTATCCATAGAAATGCCACGTTCAATCCAGAACGAAAACCAATTCCCTGTTTAAAGAACATGACTCCGGAGGAACGAAATCAGCTGATTCGCCAGAATCCGGATTACGGCATTATTGTTTGCCGCTGCGAAGAAGTGTCCAAAGGAGAAATTCTGGACGCCTTAAATTCCGGCCTTTGCGTTCCCACGGTAGACGGAATCAAACGCAGACTTCGGCCGGGAATGGGACGCTGTCAGGGTGGATTCTGCAGTCCCTTGGTAATGCAGATTATTGCAGAGCAACAGGGAATCCCGATTTCTGAAGTGCGGAAGGATACAGAAGAGTCGGTTATCCTTTATGGTAAAACAAAATAAAAAAAGGACTCCCGTTACAGATTTTGCTCTGCAACGGGAGTTTTCATTAGAAGTTTAGCTTGATGGTTCAGGCAAACCGCTTGCTAAGGACGGCTTTGTCGGATTACAGCTTTACTCTGTCATTGACAGCCTTGACGCGTGCGCGATCCAGCTTTTCAACCTTGCGGTCATAGGTAATCAGACCGTTAATTTCGCCTTCTACGTCAGATACCTGCGTGAAGACAGTAGCCGAAAGTCCTTTTGGAATATTCCGGATGATGCGCTTTTCAAAAATCTTTTCATAAGCGCGCATCAGGGCTTCATTGGTGAAATACATTCGGTATCCAAACAGCAGCTTCCGGAACATATGGCCTTTGGTCATTTTGGAGAAGCCACCGAATTCATCCAGCAAATAACAGCGGTCATCCTTCGGAACATAAACCGGGGTAAAGTAGATATGTCTGGTAACAAAGTCGGATTTTTTCTGATCATGCCAGCCGGAGGTGCGGTCAATGGTTCTGGTTGGGTCATATTCCGCAACCATTTCCGAAATTTTGTTGGCGTCAAACTGGCCCCAACCTTCGTTGAACGGAACCCACATGGCAAGAGAAACCACGTTGATTAACTGGTGCATGGTGTCATACAGATCTTTGACATATTCATTCCGACCGGCTTCGTCGGCACGGCCAAAGATTTTATAGTTCTTTTCGCCGTCATCCAAATTGACTGTCAGGAACGGCAGTACAGCAATGACCAGCGGATTATAAGTGGTACCGCCATTGACCATGTCCTGCCATACCAGCATGCCTTCTTTGTCACAGAGATAGTACCAGTAAAGCGGTTCAATCTTGATGTGCTTCCGAATCATGTTAAAGCCCATGGATTTCAGCATGTGAATGTCATATTCCATGGCACTTTTGGTAGGCGGAGTCAGCATACCGTCCGACCAGTAGCCCTGGTCCAAAACGCCATTATGGAAGTAAGGCTTGTTGTTTAACAGGAGACGCTGCTTTCCATTGGCGTCCGGACCAACACCAAACTTCCGCATGCCAAAGTAGGATTTAACCGTATCCTGATCTGCCGTAATTTCCAGGTCATATAACTTTGGATTTTCCGGGGACCAGCATTCATATTGCTCCAGTGGAATGACAATTTCCTTTTGTCCTTTTCCTTCGGCGATACAGCGGCCTTCGTCCAACACTTTTACAGTAACTTCCAGAGCTTTGGTTTCTACCGTAATACGAACTTCGTTTTGATCAATGTCCGGTACAATCCGCAGGTCCTCTACATAGTTTTCCGGAACGGATTCCATCCAGACGGTCTGCCAGATACCGGATTGCGGGGTATAAAAGATGCCGGCAGGGGAAGAGGACTGTTTTCCTCTTGCGTGGTAACTGGTGTCAGACGGGTCTTTAACAATCAGCTCTATGATATTGTTGCCAAGCTGAATGGCTTTGCTGATATCCAGCGTAAAGGCAAAGAAACCGCCCTGATGATAACCAACTTTTAAGTGGTTTAAAAAAACTTCACATTCATAATCTACGGCACCGAAGTGAAGCAGGGTCTTGTCCTTTAAAAAGTCTTCTTCTATTACAAAATTTCTTCTGTAATACAGGGTGTCTGTTGGAGTAACAATTTTGCCGACCCCGGACAGCAGTGCTTCCGGTGAAAACGGCACAAGAATATTGCCCTGATATCCTTGGAAAGGCTGATCAGACGGATAAATGGCGTATTCCCAGGTTCCGTTCAGATTGTAAAAGGAGCTGCGTTCCAACTGTGGTCTGGGGTAATAATCATCATGCGGAACGGCACCTACTTCGTCAAAAAACTTTGACTTCATCATGTGTCCCATTTGTTTTCCTCCTACAAAAAATTAACAAAATAACACAAGTAAAGTATATCGAAAAAATCCCCGTTTGGATAGACTCCAAACGGGGACTGAGGAAAAAGGTGAGTCGGAATTAATACATTCCGCCAGCGTTTGCCATAGCGGCAGCCTGGGCTGCTGCAGATGCGGCATCGGCGGTCGGATCCGGCTTGTCTGCAACCAGGGATTCCGTGGTCAGTACCATGGCGGCAACAGAGGCAGCGTTCTGCAGAGCGGAACGGGTTACCTTGGCCGGGTCCAGAATACCGGCTTCAAACATATCTACATATTCTTCTTTTGCAAAGTCAAAGCCGTAGCCGGTCTTGCCGGAACGGGCAATGGCGTCAATAATAACGGATCCTTCCAGACCGGCATTTGCGGCAATCTGGCGGATGGGTTCTTCAATGGCCTTCAGAACAATCTTAACGCCGGTCTTGACATCGGCTTCCAGATCCTGATCCAGCAGGGCTTTTACTGCCGGGATGGCATTGATGAGGGCTACGCCGCCGCCGGCAACGGTGCCTTCTTCAACGGCAGCCTTAGTTGCAGCAAGTGCGTCTTCAATACGCAGCTTGGACTCTTTCATTTCGGTTTCGGTAGCAGCACCAACGTGCAGTACAGCTACGCCGCCGGCCATCTTGGCCAGACGTTCCTGCAGTTTTTCTTTGTCATAATCCGAAGTGGATTCTTCAATCTGACTGCGAATCTGGGAAACACGGGAGGCAATAGCATCTTTGCTGCCGGCACCGTCAACAATGGTTGTGTTATCCTTGCTGACAGAAACTTTAGCAGCTTTACCAAGCATGTCCAGAGTAGCGTTGCTCAGTTCCAGACCAAGGTCGGAGGTAATTACGGTACCGCCGGTCAGAACGGCAATGTCTTCCAGCATGGCCTTTCTGCGGTCACCGAAGCCAGGAGCCTTAACGGCAACGCAGGTGAAGGTGCCACGCAGTTTATTCAGAACGATGGTCTGCAGGGCTTCGCCTTCTACATCTTCGGCAATAATAACCAGCTTCTTGCCAAGTTTCAGAACCTGTTCCAGAAGCGGCAGGATTTCCTGAATGTTGGAAATCTTCTTATCGGTAATCAGGATGAGTGCATCGTCAATTTCTGCGGTCATCTTGTCAGTGTCGGTCATCATGTAAGGGGAGATATAACCTCTGTCAAACTGCATGCCTTCTACTACGTCAACGGTTGTTTCAGCAGTCTTGGCTTCTTCTACAGTAATAACGCCATCTGCGGTAACCTTGTCCATTGCTTCTGCAATCAGTTCACCAATGTGTTCATCAGCAGAAGAGATAGTGGCAACACGGGCAATATCAGCAGAGCTAGTTACCGGTTTTGCGGCAGCTTCAATGGATTTAACAGCTGCGTCAACGGCAAGCTTAATGCCTTTCTTAACAACCATTGGGTTGGCACCAGCAGCAACGTTCTTCATGCCTTCGCGTACCAATGCCTGTGCAAGCAGGGTGGCTGTGGTAGTACCGTCACCGGCAACGTCGTTGGTCTTGGTGGAAACTTCCTTTACCAACTGGGCACCCATGTCTTCAAAGGCATCTTCCAGGGTAATATCTCTTGCAATAGTAACACCGTCATTGGTAATCAGCGGTGCACCATAGGATTTTTGCAGAACTACGTTTCTGCCTTTTGGTCCAAGGGTAATTTTTACGGTATTGGACAGCTTGTCAATACCGGTTTGTAATGCTTTACGGGCTTCTTCGCCATAAATAATTTGTTTAGCCATATCTAAAACAATCCTCCTTAGTCTTCTACAACCGCAAGAATATCAGATTGGGAAACGATGCTGTAATCCACACCGTCTACTTTTACCTGCGTACCGGTATATTTGCCGACAATAACTTTGTCGCCAACTTTTAAGTACATGTCTACCTGATTTCCGTCAACTATGCCGCCGGGGCCAACTGCAACGACTTCAGAAATCTGTGGCTTTTCCTGTGCCGATGCGGCAAGAAAAAGACCGCCTTTGCTGGTCTCTTCGGCTTCTACCGTTTTTAACAGAACTTTGTCTGCAACTGGTTTAATAGTCATAATGCCTACCTCCAATATAATTAAGTATAAGATAATACTGAGTTATGTTAGCACTCTTTGTTCCTGAGTGCTAAATTAATTATAATCACCCAGTAAAAAAAATCAATAGTTAAATTGCTTTCTTTTACAAGTTATAGTATTTTATAAATAATCTTGATTTTCAGATTTGTGGGAGTTGTTATGGCAACCGAAGAAACTTACAAACAGAATGACTGGCTGAATCGCCTCCGAACTTTCTTTGCTGGGGATTTATTCGGCTTTCTTTTAGTGCTCCTGGCCGTATTGGTGGTGTGTTTCAATCAGTACGTCTACGGGGCAGTTTTATTTGCCTTTTTGATATCTGCTTTGCTTTTGCTCTGTAGTGACATCATTACCGTTTTCCTGCCGGCCATGCTTCTGATTGCATTTGTTATTCAGGCAAAAAACTCTTATAACGCATTCATGGAAATTGCCTGGGCTGTGCCGCCGGTGGCGCTTTCTTTTTGTTTGCATCCCATTCTTTATCGGAAACTGCATCGCCCGAAAAAAGGGGAGTTGTTCCTGCCAATCCTGCTGATTTCCTGCACCATGTTCCTGGGCGGACTGGGCAGCATTACAGCAGCGGAATACTTCCGGCCTATTTCTTTGGCCTA
Organism: Bacteroidaceae bacterium; assembly: GCA_963600825.1. Taxonomy (GTDB): domain Bacteria; phylum Bacillota; class Clostridia; order Oscillospirales; family Acutalibacteraceae; genus RUG420. Next base: position 28,809 of record CAVCCW010000011.1, read on the forward strand.
TATGTTTGCCTTGGGCTTTCTGATCCTGTTTTTTTACTGGGATTTTGGCTCTATCATTTATCCTGGTGCCAATGGGGAGAAGGAAATTGGTCCGCGCATTGCCAAACAGTTCTGCTTCCTGATTCTGTTTCTGGCGCTTGCGGTTTTGGAATACTACGTAGAGCACCGTGGCGAGTTTCTTGCGGATCCAGGTATCCTGCCATTCCAATGGCGCAACAACGCGTGCACCATGCTGATGATTGCCATGCCATTTACCTTTTATCTGGCGATGCAGCATCCGCTCTGTTATTTTGGCTTATCTTTAATTAGTATGGGTACCATTGTCATGACCGGTTCGCGCGGGGGACTGGTCTTCGGCGCGGTAGAGTTTGGCTTGCTGCTGATTTACTTTGCAGTAAAGGATAAGAGGCATCGGAAGTTTTATCTGACGGTAACCGGCGTTATTCTGCTGGCGTTCCTATGTCTGATCCCGCGCATGGTAGACTTCTTAGATTACACCCTGGAACGCTTCACCAGCCAGGGCGAAAATGCTATTCGCCTGGGTCTGTGGAAGCGTTCGGTAGAAGATTTCCTGTCCAACCCGCTCACTGGGCGTGGCCTTGCCTACATGGGAAACCGGGATCTTCATCATTCGGCTACGGCCACGTTGTGCTGGTATCATTCCACGGTGCCGCAAATTATCGGCAGTTTTGGTATCCTTGGAATCCTTACTTTTGGATACCAGTATTACATGCGGATACGCTTTTTCCACCGCAGAAAAAGCCTGTTTTCCAGAACCGTCCTGTTTTCCTGGATTGGTCTGGAACTGATGTCTTTGGTCAACCCGGGCATTTTTGTCCCGATTTATTTACTTTATATTACGGTTCTCTTTGTCCTAGTAGAGAACTATGAAACAACACAGGAGTGATTTTTTCTTTATGGACAGTAACAGTACTGGCTTATTTATTGTACTTATTGTATGCATTCTCTTTTCCGCGTTTTTCTCTGCGTCGGAAACAGCTTATTCCACGGCAAACCGGATTCGCCTGAAATCCCTGGAGCAGGAGGGAAAGAAAAAAGCCGGCAAAGTTTTGAAAATTCTAGAGGATTATGACAGTTTGTTGTCCACCCTTTTAATCGGAAACAACATTGTTAACATCAGTGCCTCTTCCATTTCCACGGTTTTGTTTATCCGTGCCCTGGGAGACATTGGTGCCACCTGGTCTACTGTTGTACTGACGGTTGTTATTTTGATCTTTGGCGAAATTACACCAAAAAGTGTTGCCAAAGAAGTGCCGGAAAGCTTTTCCATGGCAGTTTCCGGACCTATTTGGGTCTTTATGAAGATCTTTATGCCGTTAAATAAGATCTTTGGTTTATGGAAGAAGCTGGTCAAAAAAGTGCTTCATTTGAACTCGGAAGACAAGATTACGGAAGACGAGTTTATGACCATGGTAGAAGAGGCTGAAAATGACGGTGGTATTTCCGAAGATGACAGCGAACTGATTAAAAACGTCATGGATTTCAATGATATGGAAGTGCAGGAAGTCCTGACCCCGCGCGTAGATGTTATTGCAATTCCAATAACGGCATCGGTACGGGAAATTGAAGACGTTTTCCGGGAATCCGACTTCACCAGGTTGCCGGTTTATCAGGAAAATTTGGATGACATTGTCGGCTACATTCATCAGAAGGACTTTGCAGAAGATGTGGTTCGCGGAAAGTCCACAATTCAGGATATTTTGCAACCTGTTCTGTATGTTGCACCTTCCATGAAAATTGCCAGGGTGTTAGAGCTGTTAAAGGCCGAGCATGACCATATTGCCGTAGTAACGGATGAATTTGGTGGTACAGACGGCATTATTACCATGGAGGACATCCTGGAAGAACTGGTCGGCGAAATTTATGATGAGCACGACGAAGAGGAACAGGAACCCATTGCCGTCAAAGACGATGTTTATGAAATTGGCTGCAGCATGCCATTAGACGACTTCTTTAAGCTGTTCCACATGGAAGAACCGGAATCGGAGTCCAATACAGTTGCCGGTTGGGTGATTGAACAGTTTGGAGAAATCCCGACCCCAGGCCAGCAGTTCACTTATAAAAATCTGGAAATTACCGCGCAGACGGTGGACGCCAGAAAAATTGATATGATTACCGTAAAGGTGTTGCCGGAAGATGAAGAGCATCCAGATACAGAAGAATGACGCAGATCAGCGCTTAGATAAGTTCCTGACCAAATCTTATCCGAATTTACCGCAGTCCCTGCTTTACAAATATATTCGCAAAAAGAGGGTAAAGGTGAACGGAAAGCGCGCGGAAATTTCCACACGACTTGCAGTAGGAGACCAGGTGGAATTGTATATTAATGATGAGTTCCTGGAACCTCCCGAACCGAAATATGATTTTTTGCATGCCGGCACCAAGCTACAGATTCTTTATGAAGATGACAATCTGTTACTGCTGGACAAAAAAGTTGGTTTACTTTGCCATCCGGACCAGTCGGAGTATGTAGATACGTTAATTACCAGGGTGAAACGGTACCTTTATGAAAAAGGGGAATACCGTCCGGAGGAGGAGAACTCCTTTGCGCCGGCGCTGGTGAACCGGATTGACCGCAATACCGGCGGCATTGTCATGGCTGCCAAAAATGCAGAAACACTCCGCATTTTAAATCAGAAGGTCAAAGACCGGGAATTGCATAAATACTATCTTTGCGTTGTCCATGGCAGGCCGGAACAAAACGCCGGTTTGCTGCAAGGCTGGCTGATCAAGGATGAAGACAAAAATAAGGTCACCATCCGGCAGAAGCCAGTGCCCGGCGCAAAAGAAATCCGCACGAAGTACCAGGTCCTACGGTCAGAAAAAGGGCTGTCTCTGATTGAAGTAGAACTGCTGACCGGTCGGACCCACCAGATTCGTGCCCATTTTGCCAGCATTGGCTGTCCGCTCCTTGGAGACGGGAAGTACGGCAGCAATGCGCAAAATAAAAAAAGGGGAGGCTATAAAAAGCAATTTTTATATTCTTACCGCTTAACCTTTGACTTTTCTACCGATGCCGGATGCCTGAATTACCTGAATCAGCGCAGTTTTGAAGTGCCTTCTGTCTGGTTTGCAGAGCAGTTTCCAAATTTCTGATTTTGCTACATCGCAGATTTGATTTGACACAATAAAGAAAATGCCAAAAATAGACAAAAACACCCCCAGTGAGCTTGGATTCAATTGGCTATTTTGTTGACTTCCTTTGGAAATAATACTATAATTTTATCCGGATACAATTTCCTTTTTAGGGAAAATGCAATCCGTTCAGATGAAATGGAAACGGGGTTCCCCCGAAACCCGTTTTCGAAGATTATTATAAAGGAGGACTCCCTTTGATTGATCAAAAAGCTCTGGCCTATGTCAATGCTTACGGCGTACTTCGCTGCCTTGAAAACGTATGCGATTTAGTACCGGAAGCAAAAGCTGTTTGTGCCAAAATGAAGAACCCTGTTGCATTCTGTGTAGACGTAAAGAACGGTCCTTGCGTAACTTACAAGTTTGACAAGAACGGCTGCGTCTTTGTAGAAGGCGACGCAGAAGCCACCTGCAAAATGTCTTTCGGTTCTCCGAAAGCATTCAACAACCTCATTAGCAACAGTACTCCGGGTATTCCTACCAAAAATCCAATTCAATGTCTTGCTTTCCTGCTTGGTCCTTTCACCAAACTGACCAATATTATGAGCAAGTATCTCCAACCATCCGAATCTGACCTGAAAGATCCGGAATTCTTCCGTCTGAACACAATTCTTACTATGTATGTTATTGGTGGTGCCATTCCGGCCCTTGCCAATAATGATGAAATCTCCAAGATTTCTGCTGATGGTATTGTAGATGGCACTATCCAGATGGGTATTAAAGATGCCGTTTACGTTACTATTGTTGCCAAAGACCACAAACTTAGCCTGATCAAGGAAAAGCCGGAAAATCCAAGAGCAATCATGGAATTCAGCTCCATTGAACTGGCCAACGGTTTGTTCAACGGCACTGTTTCCACTATTGCTGAGCTTTGCGCCGGTAATATTAAGATGTCCGGCATGATTAACATGCTGGATAACATCAACCGCATTTTGGACCGCGTATCGGTTTACTTAGCATAAGGAGGGAACAACATTGAGTAAATATCCTGAATACACTCACGAAAAATCCCAAGAATGGTTTAACCGTGCCTTGAAGGCAATCCCGGCTGGTGTCTATGGTCACCTTGGCCCATCCGAAGGTCTGTTCCTTCCTATTACCAAATGGCCTCTGATGTCTGACCACGCTAAGGGCACTTATTTTTGGGATGTAGACGGCAACAAATACCTTGACTTTATGTGTGCTTATGGTCCGAACGTCCTTGGTTATTGCGATGACGAAGTTGACGCCGCAGCCATTGAACAGCTGAAGACCGGTAACTGCTTGACTTCTCCGTCCTACAAGATGGTAGAGTGTGCTGAACTGTTAAAGGACACCGTTGCCTGCGCAGACTGGGCGTACTTCATGAAGAATGGTTCTGATGCCACACAGATGGCTGCCATTACTGCCCGTGCCGGTACCGGTAAAGAAAAGATCATGTACTTCAAAGGTTACTATCACGGTAACTTCCCATGGTGCATGAAGCCGGATTATCCTGGCATTCTTCCTTCTGACACCCAGAACAATATCATCATTCCTTGGTTTGATATGCAGGCCATGCAGGAAGAATATGATAAGGCCGGCGGAAACGTTGCTGCCTTAATTGCACAGCCGTATGACCACGGTAACTTCTATGACAACGTAACAGCCACAAAAGAGCAGTGGGCAGCCGTTCGCAAATTCTGCGATGACCATGACATGGCTCTGATCATTGATGACGTTCGTATGGGCTTCCGTCTGGACCTTGCCGGTTCTGACCATTACTATGGCTTCAAAGCCGACATGATCTGCTTCTGTAAAGCACTGGCCAACGGTTACAACATGTCCTGCGTTTGCGGCCAGGATAAATGGTATACTCCGGCTTCCTCTCTGAGCTACACCGGTTCTTACTGGATGTCCGCAGAACCGTTTGCCGCTTGTCTTGTTACCATTAACAAGATGAAGAGACTGGATACCCCAACCATGTTCCGTGAAAAAGGTACCAAGCTGACCGAAGGCTTCAAGGCTGCTGCCGCAGAACACGGCTTTAACCTGAAGGTTTCCGGTGAACCGGCTTGCTTCTACCTCAGAACCACCAATGACGACAGCCTCTTCCTGCATCAGGAAGTAGTAGCAGAAGCTGTTTCCCGTGGTCTGTTTATTACGTCTCACCACAACCACTTCATGAATGCCGCTGTTACTGACGAAGATATTGCTTTGGCAGTAGACATTCTGGAAGATGCTTATGGCGTTGTTGCAGCCAGACATCCGGAAATTGAAGGTCTGAAATAAGCAACTGCTGTAAAACCAATCAAATAAAGATCCCGGACAGAAGAACTTCTGCCCGGGTCTTTTTTTTGCTTTAGCCATTCTTTTTGTTTCACAGAAGAAAACTTGTTGTATAATGAGCGTGTCAGAATTTAAGGAGGCGCTTACCATGCCATTAATTATTGCACATAGAGGAGCCAATTTACGGGCTCCGCAAAATACACTACCGGCCTTTCAGGCTGCCATTGATAACGGAGCAGACGGCGTAGAATTTGACGTTCAGCTTTCCAAAGACGGCGTGCCGGTTATTTGCCACAATTTTGAAGTAAATGAAACGTCTAATGGCAAAGGCTTGGTTGTAGACCAGACCTTTGACGAACTGCGCGCACTAGACTTCGGTTCCTGGTTTTCCGATAAGTTTGCAGGTACTAAAATTCCTACTCTGGAAGAAACGCTGCAAACCGTAAAGGACATGAAGCTGATTAATATTGAAATTAAAAAGCCAAAAGAGGGTTCTTTAGAAGTGGTAGACAAAACGGTTGCCATGGTAAAAGAAATGGGCTTAGAAGAAAAGGTGGTTATTTCCAGTTTCTACTTTTATGTAACCGACCATGTAAAAGAACTGGATCCGAACCTGAAAGTCGGCCTGTTATATGATCCGAAAGACTGTTATGACAAACGCCTTTTGAAAGGACAGTTTATTGAAGTGGCCAAAGAACACAAAGCGGATGCCTTCCATCCGTATTTTGTACTGACTAAGCTGCCTCCGAACTTTACGCAAAAGGCCCATGAAAATGGGATCGCTGTCAATGTTTGGGGTATTAAAGGTTCCACCCATTTGGAAAGTTACAAGAATTCCGATGTGGACTGCATTATTACAGACTTAATTTAAAGTCTGTCTGCAGCATTTTTATCAGAATAGGGGAAGTCCGGGGCGCTTGCTTCGGACTTCCTTTTTGTAGTGCATGGTTTCCTTGAAGATTAAAATTTCTTTTGTTACAATAGGGTCACTTTCGGGAAAGGAGGCAGAATATGGATCACTTTGAATTGGTTTCTAAGTTTAAGCCAACCGGGGATCAGCCGCAGGCCATTGCTGCATTAACAGATGGCTTAAAGCAGGGCTTTAAAGAGCAAACACTGCTGGGTGTTACCGGTTCCGGTAAAACCTTCACCATGGCTAATATTATTGCCTCTGCCAACCGGCCAACTCTTGTACTGGCCCACAACAAGACACTGGCAGCACAGCTCTGCTCAGAGTTTCGGGAAATGTTTCCCAACAACGCAGTAGAGTTTTTTGTTTCCTATTATGATTATTATCAGCCGGAGGCCTATGTAGCTTCTTCTGATACCTATATTGAAAAAGATGCCTCCATTAATGATGAAATAGATAAGCTTCGGCATTCCGCAACGCTTTCTCTGGTAGAACGCCGGGATGTTATTATTGTGGCTTCGGTATCCTGTATTTATTCCCTGGGTAACCCGATTGATTATAAAAACATGGTTATCAGTCTCAGACCGGGAATGACCTATCCACGGGATGACCTGTTAAAGAAACTGGTAGAAATCCATTATGAGCGCAATGACATCAATTTCGTGCGGACGAAGTTCCGCGTCCGGGGGGACACCGTAGAGGTGTTCACATCCGGAGAAACGGAATATGCCATCCGTATTGAATTCTTCGGCGATGAAATTGACCGCATCTGTGAAATTAACGCATTAACCGGAGAAGTCACCGGCGTGTTGCAGCATGCTGCCATTTATCCGGCAACTCACTACGTTGTCAACCCGGACGCAATAGAGGACGCTATTGCGGATATTATGCGGGAATGCGCCGAACGGGTAGCCGAATTTGAGGCAGAGGGGAAGCTGATTGAAGCACAGCGGATCCGGCAGCGCACGGAATATGACATGGAAATGCTGCGGGAAACCGGATTTTGCTCCGGTATTGAAAACTACAGCCGTGTGCTGGCGCGCCGGGAACCGGGCGCCGTGCCGTATACGCTGCTGGATTACTTTCCCAAGGATTTTCTGCTGTTTATTGATGAGTCCCACGTTACCCTGCCGCAAATTCACGGCATGTTCGGCGGGGACCACGCACGGAAGAAGAGCCTGATTGACTATGGATTCCGCCTTCCCAGCGCCTATGACAACCGGCCGCTCAACTTTGAGGAATTTTATAGCCACGTCAACCAGGTTATTTTTACCAGTGCCACACCCGGAGACTTTGAGCGGCAGGTTTCGGCGCGGATTGCGGAACAGCTGATCCGCCCGACCGGACTGCTGGATCCGGACATCAGCGTACGCCCGGTGGAAGGGCAGATTGATGATCTGCTTTCGGAAATTCACGTGCGTACGGAACGCAAAGAACGGGTATTGATTACCACACTGACCAAGAAAATGGCCGAAGACCTGACCCGGTTCTTTGAAGAACAAGGCGTAAAGGTGCGTTATATGCACCATGACATAGATACCATTGAACGAATGCAGATTATCCGTGACCTTCGCATGGGCGTATTTGATGTCCTGATCGGTATCAACCTGCTCCGGGAGGGCCTGGATATTCCGGAGGTTTCCCTGGTGGCCGTTCTGGACGCCGACAAGGAAGGCTTCCTGCGTTCGGAAACCAGTCTGGTACAAACGGCAGGCCGTGCCGCCCGGAATGCGGAAGGCAGTGTTATTTTCTATGCAGACAGCGTAACTCCGTCCATGGAACGGGCCATCCGGGAAACCCTCCGCCGTAGGGAAATTCAGATGGCTTACAACAAAGAACACGGTATTGTACCGCAGACCATCCATAAAGACGTACGGGATGTTATTGAAATTACAGCAAAAGTAGAAACTACCTCGCCAGAGGGAAAACGTCTTACCAAAAAAGAAAAAGAACAGCGTATCCGCGAATTGGAAAAGAATATGAAGGCTGCCGCCAGAGTGCTGGATTTTGAAACAGCGGCCTATTATCGGGATGAACTTGCCAAATTGCAAAAGTAAGAACAAGGCAAGTCAGTAACAGCAAAGGAAGTTAACAGAATGGCAGGAACGGAAATTGTCATTAAAGGGGCAAAGGAACACAATTTAAAAAATGTGGATTTAACCATTCCCAGAGACAAGATGGTTGTGTTTACTGGGCTGTCCGGCTCAGGTAAATCCAGCCTTGCCTTTGATACTATTTATGCAGAAGGACAGCGCAGATATATGGAGTCGCTCTCTTCTTATGCAAGACAATTTTTGGGACTGATGGAAAAACCGAAAGTAGAGTCCATAGACGGTCTGTCTCCGGCCATTTCCATTGACCAGAAAACCACATCTAAGAACCCGCGTTCTACAGTAGGAACCGTAACAGAAATTTATGACTATTTACGTCTGTTATATGCCAGAGTAGGGCATCCGCACTGCCCTACTTGCGGAAAGGAACTGTCTCATCAAACCATAGATCAGATTGTAGACCAGGTGTTGTCTTTGCCGGAGGGCAGTAAAATTCAGGTTATGGCGCCCATTGCCAGAGGCAAAAAGGGAACCTACGCCAAAGATTTGGAGAAAGCTGCCAAGTCCGGTTATGTGCGTGCCCGGATTGACGGAGAAATCCATGATCTAAGTGAAAAAATTACCTTAGATAAAAATCAGAAGCACACCATTGAAATTGTAGTAGATCGGCTGGTTGTGAAAGACAGCATTAGAAGCCGTCTTGCGGATTCTGTAGAAACGGCCATGAAGCTAACGGAAGGTGTTCTGCTGGTCAACGTCATTGACGGAGAGGATATGGTCTTTTCCGAACAGTTTGCCTGTCCGGAACACGGCACCCTGAAAATGGATGAACTGGCTCCGCGGATGTTTTCCTTCAACAATCCGTTTGGCGCCTGTCCGGACTGTGCCGGACTTGGCTTTTATGAACAGATAGATGAAGACCTGATAATGCCGGATAAAACCCTTTCCATTCGAGAAGGTGGTATTCAGGCACCAGGCTGGAGTAAAACCGAAGGCGGCACCATTGCGGAAATGTATTATGAAGGTGTAGCTGACCACTACGGCTTTTCCATAGATGTTCCAATTAAAGACATGAAACGGAAGGACTTGGAAAAAATCCTGTACGGTTCCGGTAAGGACAGGGTAGAGTTTTCCAGAAAAACCACCTTCAGTGACAGCACCTGGGCTTGCCGTTTTGAAGGCGTTATTCCCAACCTGGAACGCAAGTTCCGGGACACTTCCTCTGAATATTCCAAGCGTTCCATTGAACAGCTGATGGCACGGCATGCCTGTGCCTCCTGCGGTGGGAAACGGCTTCGCCCGGAATCCTTGGCTGTTACAGTTGGCGGCTTAAATATTGATGAGCTGACCCACCTGTCTGTCCGGAAGGAATTGGAATTTTTTGAGCAATTGCAGTTAACCGAACGGGAAAGCATCATTGCAGAACTCATTTTAAAAGAAATTAAATCCCGCCTGCAGTTTTTGTGCAGTGTGGGTCTGGATTATTTGGACCTGGCCCGGAGCGCCGGTAGTTTATCTGGCGGGGAAAGTCAGAGAATTCGACTGGCAACCCAAATTGGATCCTCTCTTATGGGCGTCCTTTATATCCTGGATGAACCCAGCATCGGCCTTCACCAAAAAGACAATGAAATGTTAATTCATACTTTGGAAAAGCTACGGGATCTGGGCAACACGTTAATTGTGGTAGAACATGATGAAGAAACCATGCTGGCCGCTGACTACATTGTAGACATTGGTCCCGGTGCCGGAATTCACGGTGGGAAAGTGGTTTGCGCCGGAACACCACAGGAAATCATGAATTGTAAGGATTCCATTACGGGTCAATATTTAAAAGGGGAACGGTTCATTCCGGTTCCAACGGAACGCAGAAAGGGAAATGGCAACTTCTTAAAGGTGAAGGGTGCCACAGAACACAACCTGAAAAATGTGAATGTCTCTATTCCACTTGGAACTTTTACCTGTGTCACCGGGGTGTCCGGTTCCGGCAAATCCAGCTTGGTAAATGAAATTATCTATAAAACCTTGGTCAGAGATCTGAATCGCGCAAAATCATACCCAGGCAAATGCAAAGAGATAACCGGCCTGGAGCATTTGGACAAGGTCATCAATATTGACCAGTCTCCCATTGGTCGGACACCGCGCTCCAATCCGGCTACGTATACCAATCTGTTCAATGACATCCGTGCGCTGTTTGCCAGTACGCAAGATGCCAAAGTGCGGGGTTATTCTGCCGGGCGATTCAGCTTTAATGTCAAAGGCGGGCGCTGCGAAGCCTGCCAGGGTGACGGTATTGTCAAAATAGAAATGCACTTCCTGGCAGATGTTTACGTCAAGTGTGATGTCTGCGGCGGAGCCCGGTACAATCGGGAAACGCTGGAAATTAAATACAGGGGCAAAAACATTGCTGAAGTGCTGGACATGACCATAGACGAAGCCTGTGACTTTTTCTCTGCAGTTCCTAAAATCTACAACCGTCTGCTGACGCTGCGGGATGTTGGATTAGGGTATGTTAAGTTAGGGCAAAGCGCAACCACCCTGTCCGGCGGCGAAGCGCAGCGCGTGAAGTTGGCCACAGAGCTTTCCAAGCGCTCCACTGGCAAAACCATTTATATTTTGGATGAGCCGACCACCGGTTTGCATACTGCCGATGTGCATAAGCTCCTGGAAGTGTTGCAAAAGCTGGTAGATCAGGGCAATACTGTTCTGGTCATTGAACATAATCTGGACGTTATTAAAACCGCTGATTACCTGATTGATCTAGGACCGGATGGGGGAGATAACGGTGGCACAATTGTGGCTACCGGTACGCCGGAACAGGTGGCAAAATGTGAACGATCTTATACGGGGCAGTATTTACGTAAACTTCTTAAAAATAAACGCAAATAGGAGAAAGAAATGAAAATCCAACTTTCCGACCATTTTACTTATAAAAAGCTGGCAAGATTTGTTCTTCCATCCATTGTTATGATGGCCTTCAGTTCCATCTACGGCATGGTGGATGGCCTGTTTGTTTCCTGGTATGCGGGCAAGACAGCTTTTGCCTCTTTGAACCTGGTTATGCCGTTCATTATGATCATCGGCGGAATGGGCTTTATGGTAGGTACCGGTGGTACAGCCCTGGTTTCCAAAATTATGGGAGAAGGGGACCGGAAACGGGCCAATGAAGTTTTTTCCATGATGATCTTATTCGGTACAGCGCTTGGCATTGTTTTATCCATTCTGGGTGTTATTTTCATGCCACAGGTGGTTACGTTTCTGAATGCCACGCCGGAAATGTTTGACGATTCGGTACTCTACGGACGAGTCAACCTGGCCTTTGTAGTTTTCTTTATGCTGCAAAATATTTTTCAAAGCTTTTGTGTGGCAGCGGAAAAACCAAAACTTGGATTACTGGCTACGGTATTTGCGGGTGTTTCCAACATGATCGGGGATGCCATTTTTGTAGCAGTCCTAGACAAAGGCGTAGCCGGTGCCGCACTGGCTACTGGGTTATCCCAGGTCGTCGGCGCAGGAATTCCCATGGCTTATTTCTTGTTTAATAAGAATGGTATTTTAAAACTGCGTTTCAAAGCCTTGGAGTGGAAGCCTATTTTATCCGCCTGCTTTAATGGCTTTTCCGAATTTGTCGGAAACGTCTCCAGCAGTATTGTCGGTATGCTGTATAATTTCCAACTTTTAAGATACATTGGAGAAAATGGCGTTTCTGCCTATGGCGTCATTATGTATATTCAGTTCCTGTTCATTGCCCTGTACTTCGG
>CAVCCW010000012.1:0-40372 GCA_963600825.1 Bacteroidaceae bacterium
GTGCCGAAAATACTTGGAGGGCAGCCTCCTGGGAAGATAGGGCAATGCCAACACACGGTTACTTTTTCAAGTAACCAAAATGCCTCAATAGCTCAGTCGGTAGAGCACGCGGCTGTTAACCGCGGTGTCACAGGTTCGAGCCCTGTTTGAGGCGCCAACAAGACCTTTACACAGCCGTGTAAAGGTCTTTCTTTTTGCCTTTGACCCACTGGTTTGAATGGTATGTAAAATTCTTGAAAAGAGGATCCGCCCACAAAAAGCTGTGTTATACTGAAAAGCAACAAGGACTAGTGGGGAGATGAGATTATCCAATATTATTATTTCCTTCTTTTCTTTCTGCTGATATTGTTGTGGCAGCAAAGAAACCGAATCAGACGAAGACAAAGAATTTATAAGAAGAAAGAGGCGGGTACTATGTCAGCAGAATTTTTGAAAGAGTATATTGGAACAGAAGTCCAGATTACCCTGGATGCTGATTTTGGATATTACAAAGGAATTCTTGTTTCTGTAGAAGACAATTGGCTAAAATTGGATACCAAAAACCGTATTGAGTTATTAAACGGGGATATGATAAAACAGGTTACCATCCGGAAAGCAAAATAAAAAAGGCAATAAAGAAGCCGGAAAGCAATTTTGCTTTCCGGCTTTTCTTGTTTTGATGGTTTAGGAACGTGCGGCTTGCTTATTTAGCATATCCGCCGACAGTCATCATTGCGTCACCCAGCTGTACGCCGAATTCCGGGCCACCGATTAACATGAGGTTGCCATTTGCGGTCAAATCAAACATGTCACCGGTATCCAGGAGAATCTGCAGGGCACTGTAGCCACAGTCATACTTCATGGTGAAGAATGGGTTGCAGCGGGTGCAGGCACCTTGAACAGCCTGAGACTTACCGTGGTCAATGCGGATATGAGCAGTCAATTCCGGATGACCCTCTACTTCCCACTGATATACACGGTCCGGAGAAGAAGCAATCCACTTGGAAATCTTCGGTTCACCGGCCTTGTTCAGTGCAGAAATGCCGTAGCTGAGAAGGAGATAGTAGAGCTTGGTAATGAACAAGCAAAGCTCTTCGTTGTCCTTCGGCGGTTCTGCAGTGTTCAGCAGGTTGGACATCTTCAGCAGAACAGACATGAATTTAACAAACAGTCCTAAGTTACCAATGATAAACTTTGGTAATTTCAGCATGTCGCCTTTCATGAAAGCGGTGAATTTTTCCAAGCTGGAGAAGTGCAGACCGGCATCAATTTTGCCGTCATAAACACCCTGTACAGTAGTCCATTCTCCATCTTTAATGATGAAATGAATGCCTTCTTTTGTGTCTCCGTCCATAGCGGAAATCTGATAAACTGCATTGACGCCCTTGAACTTAGCAGCAAGAGAAGGATCGTCGGTAGCAATATGCTTCATCAGTGGCAGTGCAGCTTTAAAAAATACAATTGCACTGTACTTGGTTGCGTCGTTTGCCATGATTTTTGTCCTCCTTCTTAATATACTTCGTCCCAGTCTTCTTTGACAGGCAGCTTCTTTCCAATCAGATCCGCAACAGCCTTTTCAATACCGTTGGCATCGATGCCGGCAATATCAAGAAGGTCTTCCTGCAGACCGATGGTGGAGAAGTTGTTGTCATGACCAAGCATCTTGAACTGGCAGGCCTTGCCGGCAGAAGCAACCACTTCTGCAACAGCAGAACCAAGTCCGCCCTGAATTTCATTGTCTTCTACGGTAACAATGGTACCGGTTTCGTCAATGGCCTTCAGAATGGCTTCTTTGTCAATTGGCTTTACGGTATGCATGTTCAGAACGCGGGCTTCCAGACCCAGGTCAGATTTCAGCATACGGGCGGCCTGCAGTGCTTCAAATACGCAGCTGCCGACAGCAATAATGGTAAGGTCATTGCCTTCCTTCAGAACGGCAGCCTTATCCCATTCAAAGTTAACGTCATCCAAGGTCTTATTAACAATGGCATCAAAACCACGGTTGATACGGATATAAACCGGACCCGGAATATCATAAGATGCTTTTACGGCAAAGAATGCTTCTGCACCGTCACATGGGCAGATAACCGTGAAATGAGGAAGTGTCCGCATAACACTGAGGTCAATCAGACAGTGATGGGTGGAACCGGCCTGACCAAAGGAAGTACCGGAGTGGGTACCAATGATTTTAACCGGAACGTTCTGATATGCAATATCCGTATGGATCTGATCCAGTGCACGGGCTGCTGCAAAGATGGCAAAGCAGGATGCATAAGGAACAAAACCGCATTTTGCAAGACCGGAAGCAATACCGAACATATTCTGTTCTGCAATACCTACGTTAAACAGTCTTTCCGGGAACTGCTTTGCAAATACACTGGTCTTGGTGGACTTAGCAAGGTCTGGTGTAAGAGCAACAATTTCCGGATGTTCTTTTGCCAGCTCGCAGAGAGCAAGACCGTAACATTCAGCGGTGGAAAGTTTTGTCGAGTCAATCGACGTGTAGACCATACCTCCCATGTCTTAACCCTCCTTCTTAGCGCGGGCAACGCGCTTTTCATAGTATTTCTCAAGTGAGGCAAATGCTTTGTCAAACATTTCGTCACTCAGGGAACCGTAATGCCAGGTGTAGTCTCCTTCAATGAAGTCAACGCCGGCACCCTTAACGGTATCCATAATAATGGCGGTAGGTTTGTCTCCGCCCTTCTTGTTGTTGTCAATGGCCTGTTCCAAAGCCATGCAGAGTTCCTTGATGTTCTGGCCGTCTACACGGATGGTGTTAAATCCGAAGGAGCCAAACCGTTCATCCAGAGGCTCTACTGCCATTTCATCAGCAACCGGACCGTCAATCATCAGTTTATTGTTGTCAACCATGATAACCAGGTTGGACAGCTTAAACTGAGAGGCGGACATGAAAGCTTCCCAGTTGGAGCCTTCGTTCAATTCACCGTCACCGGTAATGCAGAAGGTCATGTAGTCTTTTTTCTTCAGTCGTGCGGCAAGAGCCATACCAACGGCAATGGAAGGACCATGGCCCAGAGAACCGGTAGAGCAGTCAACGCCGACAACTTTGTTGGAGTCAAGGTGCATGCCGATTTTAGCACCGGTCAGGTTGAAGATCTTCAGTTCATCCAGAGGCATGAAGCCGAGGTCAACCAGAACTGGGGCATAGGAGATGGCGGCATGTCCTTTGGAAAGAACGAAGCGGTCCCTGTCGTCCCATTTCGGGTTCTGAACGTCATACTTCATGTAACGATGATAAAGAACAGTAAGTGCATCCAGGCAGGAAAGACCACCGCCGATGTGGCCGCTGCCGGCCCATTTTACTGTCTGGCAGGTGAGCGTACGGAGCTCATGTGCCTTTTTTTCCAGTCTAAGCCATTCTTTTTTGTCAAACGGCTTGTAATCTGCTGGCATTTGGATAACCCCTTTCATTTGTTGATTAAAACATTTTTAACCAAAAACATTTCAATAAAATTTTAAGGTTTCAAGGAAATGTTTTCAAGTATGTGCACAAAAATCAGCGAATTAAACGGAATTTTATTCTACTTTTTCAACAAAACAACAAGGCTTCTCTGTGAAAAAGTGAATTATTGCTCACCAGGAAATGAATTTGTGCTCACTTGTGCTTTCGGGCGATGAAGTGACTTTCGCCCGTTTTGTAATGTTTCTTTAAAGTTAATCTAAAGTTTTCTATTTATTCTGTTAAGTGCAGGGAGGACATCAGGCAGTTAATGCTTTTCCCCTTTTGATGACTTCCTGCAGATGGAAGCGCAAGCAAAATAGCGGAAAAGACGACAAGGTTTCTTGTCGTCTTTTCTGTTATGTCATAAAATAGAACCAGAAGAAAAAGGGGAGGCAGAGGAATGTACCGGGAAATTGTACCCTTTGTACTGGAGTGTTTTTTTACTCTTGGTATACGATTTTACATTTGGATTTATCAGGTAACCGACCAATTAAATGAAAAGTGCGAAGAAAAAGTAGGAAATGTTGGATTGCGTACGTTCTTCTGTATGGTATGTCCTCTGTATACCATGTGGTGGTTTTCTCAGACAGCCAGACGGGTAGACTCTTTGCCGGATGAAAACGGACAAACCTCCAACCTTGCCATGATTTGTACTATCTATGCCGGATTTGGTGGGTATTTTCTGGCAGCGGTTTTAATTCAGAAAAGATTAAATCGGTTGGAGCGGGGGCCGGATCCGGAAGCGGAATATCCTGCCGCCATGACGCGTGCAGAAACCCAAAAGATGTTTGTCTCGGTAAATGGAATTGCCATTCGCATGGTGGTTACCTTTAACATTTATAATTTATATTGGATTTGGCGGATGACCCGGTACCTGAACGGCGTGGCAGGATTTCCCAGACGGGATCCCCGCCGGACGGTTCTGCTCTGCCTGCTTTGCCCACCGTATATGCTTTACTGGATTCATGAAACCGCGAAACGGATGGAATGCTTGTGTGAAGAAAAAGGTCTTTCAGTACCCGATTTGACCGGCTTATGTTGTATTTACTCTTGCCTTACTATTCTGATTTTGCCTGCTTGCTTAATTCAGAAGAATCTGAATCAGATTATTTTAAAGGAGTATGCGGCAGAACACGGATCCGTCCATAGCAAATATGATGTGGTGACACGGGAAAACTCCATTTACTATACGTTTTGCTTTAATCATATGGAAGAATCGCGCACCCATGCGGATTGGAACTGGACTTCCTTTTTCTTTGGGGCCTATTGGTTGTTCTATCGGCGAATGTATGGCTGGGGAATCTTTTCTTTCTTCCTGGATTTTGCATCTGTCTTTGCGTTTTTGCAGGGGCTGTATTTTAGTGCGTACTCTTTTTCTGCGGCAGGAGCTGCTTTGCTGTTTGCATCACATTTATTGTTAGGCGTCTTTTCTAACGATTTTTACAAAAGCAGGTGTGATTCCCTGTTACAGCAAAGTGGAAAACTGGAAAAAGAACCGGAGCAGGAACATTTCTTGGCCAAAAAGGGCGGAATCAGCGTATCGGCTTGCAGTTTGCTTTTAATTTTGACATTAGTTCTGTCCAGCTGCACCTTCGTTCTTCTGGCAGAAGAAGCGCAAATGAAATTTATTTCGGCGCAGATGTATAACAACGGAATTTTTACAACTCAGTATGATACAGATATTGACCCTTATTTTTTCCAACAGGAAGCAGAAGGATTGCAACCGAAAGAGAAAGCAGAGTTATCTAAAGAACAGGCTGCTGTAGAAAAACGGGCGCGGAAGGAACGAACGGAAAAGGAAGCCGATTTGGATCGCATTTATCAGTGGAGGAGAATGTTCCGATTGGCTTGGGAAAACCGCCATGTTTCCGATTGAACCGACAAAAATAAGTTAATCTGTTTAAAAAATGCAAGAAACCTTGAATTAGTCTTAAAAAATGGATATAATGAAGGACGTAACATTGGTTTATGTAGGGGTAAACCGTATTACACCTGAATTTAGTAGGAGAATTCAGATAGGGGAAACGGCAAGAGGCAGAAGGTTTAACCTTCTGCCTCTTGTCATTTTATTTCACTAGGAGAAATTTATGAAAGAATGGAGATGCTTCCCCGTTAGGAAAAATAAACTGCCCAGTAAGCACTTAGCTAATGGTAATGGCTTTGCTTTGCTTTTCCGGTGCCGGTTTCTTCGGCATATTCAGGGTTAAAACCCCGTTTTCATAGGAAGCGTCAATGTGGTCCTGGTCAATTTCTTCTACATGGAAGGAACGTTTGTAAGAACCAAAGGTTCTTTCCTTGTAAATGTATTTACCTTTACACTTCTCTTCCTTTTGCTCTTCCGAATGTTCGGCGGAAATAGTAAGGACATTATCCTCCAGGTTAATGTGAATATCTTCTTTCTGGAACCCCGGAAGATCTGCTACCAGTTTGAAGGAGTCTCCTTCATCGGTAACATCGGTGTTGTAACGGGTAACAGGGGTAAACATACTATCTAAGGTATCCAAACTTTCAAATGGGTCAAATGTGGTCAACCAACCATTGTTTTTCAGAGCTAACATGGTGGCAACCTCCTTTCTGAAATTAAAAAACATAATAAATTTTGGTGTCCCGCCTGCCGGGTTCTGTTTTTAATGAAACCGGCAGGCGTCTTTGTCAGTGGCTGTACTCATTTCCTTCTGACAACTATTATTATAGCCAGGTTTTCTTAAAAAGTGTGAACAAATTGTAAACAATTAGCACTCTTACAAAAAGAGTGCTAATTCAAAAGAGGCAGACACCCGGGAAGTTTTTTGATGGATTCCGCCAGATGGGTTTCCTTTTCCGGGCAGTATGTTATACTTTATAAATATAGTCAATCTAATAATTGCATTACCGAGGAGCAGAGTGTAATGAAAAAATATTTACATGACTTTTGCAGGGATTTCGTTGCTACCGAAAAGTCAATATCTCGGGCAGAACCGTTACAGATGCCGTATGTTTACCCCATTTGTGCACAAATGTTTGTGGAAAACGGAAAGCACCCCGACTCCAAGAAGCTGAAGCAAAGTGAATCTTTGTTTGGTAAAAAAGCAGGGCTTTTCTTTGAACTTTCAGGTACGTCGGCACTTATGCTGATTTCTCATCTGTCCATGGCCGAAAGTCCGGAAGAACGCTTGGAAGAAATTGATGCCGGCAAGAAGATTTTGCGGGAATATTTCCCTGCTTCGGAAGCTCTGTTCCTGGCTTCTCTGGTTCTGACCAGAGGCACTACAGAGGATCAGTGGAGTGAACTTGCAGAAAAAGCACACGGAATTTATGAAGTAATCAAAAAAGAACATGCCCTTTTAACTTCCGGCGGAGATATTATTTTTTCCATTCTGATGGCAAAAACCGGGAAGGACAGGAATTTGCTGGATCGGGCCAGGGAATTCCAGGACTATTTGGAAAAGGCATTGCCGGGAACCGAACCGGTTACACTGTCTCGTGTTTTGGCGCTGGAATCGGAAGGATCTGTAGAAGAAATCAGTGAACGATTTTTAACCCTGTATCATAAGCTGGCCGGAAAAGGATATGCTTATGGGAAACGGTATCAGCTTCCTATGTTGGGAATTGCATCCATGATGCCCAATGACATTGATGAAATTGTCAATGACATCTGCGAAGTAGATAAATACCTTGCCAGACAGGACCTGTATCGTGGTTTATTACACTGGTACAGTAAAACTGTCAGACTGATGCATGCCACAATGATTGTAACGGGTGCCTATGCCAAGGAACGCAGAAAGCAGGAGGGTACGGATGACCATTATGTGAAGGCAGAACTTTTGGCCATGAATATTTCTCTCTGGAATCTGTTCTATGTTCTGTTTATTTAAGCTCTGATTCTTAGGCTCCAAGGAGCATATTTAGTCATTAAAAAGGTCAAGGCCCCGGAAAGTACTTTGTACTTTCCGGGGCCTTCTTTCTTTTTGTGCTGAATACCTGATGTTACAGTTTGGCTTCAGCTTTTACATGTTTAACATCTGTCCCTGAATTTGTTGCATGGTCTCTTCAGACGGCTGGCAGGTTAGAGGGTCTTCTCCATTGACGGAAAGATAAATAATCTGCATAGCGTCGTTCATGATGTCATTCATGGAAACGCGGGCATCCTGCAGGGCTGCCATGGTTGGAATTTCATTCATTTCCTGATACAGAGCCATATAATCCGCTTGGATTTTTTGCATTTGTGCCTCATCTGGGTTTTCCTGGCCAACTAAGCCTTCAAAGAGGGTTTGCATTTCTTTGAATTTGTCATTGTATTCGCCAATCTTTGGGTCTTTTTCGGCTTCATCCCGGGCGGCAAGGTAGGCCTTGTACGGATCAGATGCCTGAATGGCTACGCCCAGTGCGCGGGCAGCTTCCATAATGTCCATGGGGTGTTACTCCTTTGTTTGTAAAAATTTAGATTAAAGCCATAGCGGCTTGATAGGCAGCGTGCGTGGCAGCGGCAATCCGGCCGGTTGTCTTGGCATCACCAACGGTGATGATGCGGGGACAAACAGCGTGTAAGCCGTTTGGTGCTTTTGCAGGTCTGACACCCAGGGCCAGGACAACGGCATCACAAGGCATACTGCGCTTGCGGCCCGGGATTTTTGTGGATTCCACTTCAATGTGATCTTCCCGGATTTCCGTTAGCTTATAAGAGGTCAGGAATTTGGCGTCAGCTTCTTCTAACTTCGGAACAACGTCCATAACGTGCTGTACCCAGGTTCCCGGAGCCAGTTTGTCTGCCATTTCTACCATTAAAATACGGTTACCCTGTTCGCTGAGGTACTCTGCAGTTTCCAGGCCGGTCATGCCGGAACCGATGACGGCAATTCGTTTGCCGGTAAATTCTACTTCTTTCCGCAGAATTTGTTCTGCCGTGAAGACATTACTGCCGTTGGTGCCCGGCAGGGACGGGACAACCGGCACTGCCCCAGTTGCAACAAATACGGCATAGGGCTGATACGACTGTACCAGTTCCGCTGTGGCTTCCGTGTTACATAAAATATCCACGCCAAGCAGCTTACATTGGGTTTCCAGGTCTTCTGTTACCCAGGCAATTTTTCTTTTCTTCTCCGGTGCTGCTGCCAACAGAACCTGACCACCAACGGAAGCCGCTTTTTCCAAAACGGTAACACGGAAGCCCTTCTGTGCGCAAACCTTTGCCGCCATCAGACCGGCAGGACCGGCACCGATGACTATAACCGGACGGTCATTGCCAACTTTTTCCGGTTCCAACGGATAATCTACTTCATTGCAGGTGCGTGGGTTAACAGCACACTGGCCCGGCTTACCGCCATCCATGGCACCGTGCATCATGGATTCCAGGCAATACAGGCAGGAAATGCAGCGGTTAATTTCCTTGGAACGTCCTTCCTTGGCTTTCTTGGCCCAGTACGGGTCGGCCAGCATAGGACGGGCAAGGGCAATGACATCCTGGTAACCTTCTTCCAACAGCTTTTCCGCCTGCTCCGGTGTACGGATGACACCGCTTTGGCCGACCGGAATAGAAACGGCTTCTTTGACCGCTTTTGCATTTTCTTTCCGCCAGCCAAGAGGATAGGAAACTGGCTCGCACCAGGTGTTCAGGGTTTCATAGGTGCCACAGGATAAATCCAAATATTGCACGCCATACTGTTCTAACAGCTTGGCAATTTTTACGCCTTCTGACAGGGTTAAGCCCTGATCAAAACCGAATAAACGATAATATTCATCTACCGTTAACCGCGCGGAAATAGGATAATCCGGTCCGCACAGTGCATGGATTTTTTCAATGATTTCCTTGACGATGCGGGTTCGGTTTTCCAGGGAGCCGCCGTATTCATCCGTTCTTCGGTTGGTGTAGGGAGACAAAAATTGCTGCAAGAAATAGCCATGGGAGCAGTGCAGCTGTACGCCGTCAATGCCGGCTTTTTTGCAACGCAGAGCGCCCTCCGCAAATTCATCTTCAATCTTGTGAATTTCCCACTTGGTCAGTGCACGCGTCTTTTGCATTTCTTTTACCGGGGAGCAAAGCCCTTCGGAAGGAACGGCAGAAGCAGACACGGTTGGGAGATAAAAGTTGTGGAACAACTGCTGATCAAAGAAGTCCAGGTATTTGGTCAGACCAAAGAAGATGGTCCACCAGCCGTTCCAGTGGCGGCCGATGAGGTCAGACAACTTCCAGGCAGTAACAACCAACTGGTAGGTTTGACGACCCGGGTGATGCAGCTGTACAAAAATTTTAGAACCTTCTTTGTGAATGCCGTCAGCCAGGCGCGTCAGGCCCGGAATACAACGGTCTGAGGTAACGGACAATTGCTTAGGACCGGTACATCCGCTCCAGTCACTAATGCGTGTTACTTCGGTTTCAATCAGACCTGCGCCGCCTTTGGCTCGCTCTACATAATAGGTATAGCAGCGGTCTCCGACGGTGCCGTCCAATTCGGCTGTCTCCATGAGCATGGGTGGTAACACAATACGGTTTGGAATCTGACAGGTTCCAATCTGCCATGGCTCAAAGAGCTTTGGAAAATACTCATTCATTCTTTTTTTCCTCCTCTATTGTTTGTTCCAAAAGGAATGAATTATGAATATAACATGAAACGTCATCCGGATTAAGAAATCGGCTGACGACAAAATCTGCACCAAGAGAAAGGGCTTTTGCCAGGTCATCTGCCCCGGAATAGGAGAAAACCATGACCTGCATGCCGGCGTCTTTACAAAGCGCAGCGGTTTCCGGATTCCAGTTTTCTGCGGACACGGAAACAATAGAAATTTTTTTCTTCTGACAGAATTGCAACTGGCGATGCAGTTGTTGTTCCATTCCCTCCGCCGCAAAGCCGGATTTGGGTAATTGATAAATAACGGTAAAGTCTAAGGGTGCTGCACGGAGAAGATCGTAATCTTTTTTGCGGCGCAGGCGAATCATAATATGTTGCGAGGTCATGAATGGTCCACCATGAGAAACCTGGAAGGCTTCCCAGAGCTTTTGGAAGAAAAGCTCCTGCCTGGCCCCGGTTTCCGGGCTGCCGATGTCCAGAATCAGACGGGCATCGGCATAAGCCGGAAACAGCAGCAATTTCCGGAAGCGGCGCAGAACATCTGCCAGAGTGGCAGTTGGATACAGGCCGTAATAGTGTTGCTGTAAGAACTCCTGTGCGGAAAGCGGCGGGCAGGGCCCTTCCTCCGGCAGAGGCAGGCCAAGCCGCCGGTACGTGCTCTGATTCCATCCGTTGACGCAGACCAACGTATTGTCTGCGTCCAGGCGAACGTCTACATGCACGTACCGGAATCCACGTTGCAGACTGTTCTGCAGCGCTTCCGGCGAATTTAATCTGTCATATTGCAGAAGCGCACTTCCAAGACCAAGTGCTACCATATGTTCCCGTGCAAAAGAGGCTGTTTCCGGACTGGCGGAAGCGGCCTTTGGCTGTTGCAGACGGAAGGCATCTTCTAAAAAGTTGTGAAGCGGGGAAATTAAGCTGTTTTTACTTTCTTCAGAAAGCGGGGTAACCCCTTCCGCTAACGCCGCTTCCAGTCGGGAAACAACGGCTTCTGCCTGTAATTCTTCCGGTGAAACAAAACGCTCCGGCGTACCTACACGGTTGCTCCAGAAACGAACTTTTTCATTCCAGATAAATCCAACGCTGGGCACACCTAACGTAAAGGCAAGAATATGGGTGTGCATCCGACCGGCAATGATGCTGTCAAATTGCTGAATAGTCTGCGCTAATTGCCAAGGTTCCGCCGGCGCGGGAATCCGTTCCCCGTGTCCAATAAAATCCAGTACTTTAGTGGCAAACACTTCGTCCCTGTTCAAACCATTGGTAAAGACGCGCCACGCGTATCCCTTTTCTTCCAACAGCTGGGTTACGTCTTTCCAAAACTGCAGAAGATAGTCTTTGTTAATTTCTTCGTTCCCGTAATCAGAAAACAGCTGTTCCCTGGTAATTCCAAGTCCAATCAGCGGCTGTTGCCGCTTTGGCTTCTTTTGCAGCTGTCCGGCATAAACGGATTTGCTGAAGACGGCAACATCCGGAACAGCAGAAATGGGAATGGTACTTTCCGGAAGGTAGTCTTTTTGTAAGGTGTCTATGTCATCACGGCAGGTGATTCCTTTAACGCAGGAAAGCTGCAAGGCGGCCTTCAGCCGTTGACATCGCTCATCTTCTTCATCATACCCTTCTACACCGACGGCATTCAAAAACACTGGGATTTGTAAGGTATCGGCTTCTTCCAGAATGTGAATAACATTTTCATAAAAATGTTCCTGCCGAAATTTGATTAATCCGCCGCCGGCAAAAATAATGGCGTCTGCCGCGGTCAGCGGAAGACGGTCTCCGGACTGGATGTTATATTTTAAAATTCGCGTTTGCTTCCGCAGACGCCTGGAAAGTGCTTTTTGAATCAGAAAAGCTGCGTTGTCGGCAATGACTGCATCGCCAAGGTTCCGGTTTACAATTTGAACAAGCAAAACAGTGTAGGGGGTCTTGTTTGTGTGCATAGCAGTTCCTCTTTCCCAAAGATGATATCATTATATATCAGAAATTCCGGATTTTGGAATGTACTTAGTGAAAAACCAGGGCGGATGTGCTAAAATTCTTACCTGTATACTAGAATCATTTCCAGGAGGCAACGTTATGGAATATGTATTTTCCGACAAAATTGCAAATTTGAAACCGTCAGCAGTTCGTGAAATTCTGAAATCCACGGCAGACCCGTCCGTGATCTCCTTTGCGGCCGGCAATCCGGCACCGGAGGCCTTCCCGGTGGACGCCGTTAAGAAAATTTCCAATGAAATTTTGGAAAAAGATCCCATTTTGGCATTACAGTATGGGGTAACGGAAGGGTATACACCGCTGCTGCTTGACTTGGAAAAGCTGTTGCAGAACCGCTTCCATATTGCTCTGGAGGGTAACTCTGTTGTGGTAACCAGTGGCGCAACACAGGTTATGGAACTGGTCACCAAAGTGCTTTGTAACGAAGGGGACGTCATTGCCTGTGAAAATCCGTCCTTTATTGGCTCGCTGAACTGCTTCCGTTCTTACGGCGTGCGCCTGGAAGGCGTGCCGGTAGAAGCGGACGGCATGGATTTGCAAGCCCTGGAAGATTTACTGAAAAAAGAACCGAATATTAAGTTCCTGTACACCATTCCAAACTTCCAGAACCCTACCGGTGTTACCATGAGCGCAGAAAAGCGCAAGGGACTGTATGAACTGGCTTGCAAATACAACTTTATTATTTTGGAAGATAACCCGTACGGAGATCTTCGCGCCTACGGCGAAGACGTTCCTGCCATTAAGACCCTGGATACCGAAGGCCGCGTCATTTATGCCGGTACCTTCTCTAAGGTTATTTCCCCGGGTTTGCGAGTTGGCTATGTTTGCGGACCGGCTCCCATTGTTTCCAAAATGGTTGTCGGCAAACAGACAGAAGACGTTCATACGGCTATGTGGAACCAGCTGATTGTATACGGCTGGTTGGAACAGTATGACTACGAAGAACACGCACAGCGGATGCACGGTATTTATCGCCGGAAGCTGGACCTGATGTGCAATCTGGTAGATTCGGAACTGGGCAGTGCTGTGGAATATGTGAAGCCGGAAGGCGGTATGTTTGTTTGGTGCAAGCTGAAGGATTCCCTTGACATGATGACCTTCTGCCAGAAAGCAGTAGAAAAGAAAGTGGCAGTTGTGCCGGGCACAGCTTTCTTACCCAAGGAAACAGATACAACCAATTGCTTCCGTATGAATTTCTCTACGCCTTCTGATGAAGCCATTCAAAAAGGTATGAAGCTGCTTGGAGAAGTAGTTCGGGAAATGGAAGCAGAAGGAAAGGAATAAACGGAACATGGAAAAAGTATTAAGTATGATTCAGCCAAGCGGATTGCCGACCTTGGGCAATTACCTTGGAGCACTGAAAAACTGGGCCAATGTTGCCGAAGAGTATGATTGTGCTTTTGCGGTTGCAGACCTGCATGCCATTACCGTACGGCAGGACCCACAGAAGTTTAAGAAGCAGATATTGGAAATGTATGCTTTGCTTCTGGCCCTGGGTCTGGATCCGGAAAAGAATATCATTTTTGTGCAGTCCCAAAACCCGAATCATGCACAGATGGCCTGGCTTCTGAACTGTTATACACAGTTTGGTGAAATGTCCCGCATGACACAGTTTAAAGATAAGTCCAAGCAGCACGCAGATAACGTAAACGTAGGTCTGTTTGCCTATCCGGCTTTAATGGCGGCGGACATTCTGCTGTATCAGGCAGATTATGTTCCGGTAGGAGCTGACCAAAAGCAGCACCTGGAAATTGCCAGAGATATTGCCTGTCGGTTTAATGGTATTTACGGGGACACCTTCACGTTGCCGAAGCCACTGATTGTGGACACCGGCGCCAGAATTATGTCCCTGCAGGATCCGACTAAGAAAATGAGTAAGTCTGATCCTAACCCAAAGGGCTTTGTTACCGTCTTTGACTCTCCGGATGTCATTGCCAAGCGTATTAAATCTGCTGTTACGGATTCAGAAGCCTGTGTTCGTTATGCCGAAGGCAAAGATGGCGTAAACAACCTGATGTCCATTTACAGCTGCTGCACCGGTAAAACCAAGGAAGAAATTGAAACTGAATTTGCCGGAAAGGGTTATGGAGACTTTAAGTCTGCTGTTGCCGATGCTGTTATTGCAGAACTGGCTCCGGTACAGGAAGCCTATACCCGCTACATGAGTGACCGTGGGTATCTGGAACAGTGTATGAAAGACGGGGCTGCCAAAGCCACCAGAGTATCCCAACGTACACTGGATAAAGCTATGAAAAAAATCGGCTTTTATCAATTTAAAAAATAAGCTGAATCGCCCGAAAAAATGCCCTGATTTCACCTGCTTTTTGGCAGGGGAACGGGGCACTTTTTTGTTGACGCAATGCGGGTTAAGGGTTAAACTAATTGCAGTAAATTGAACGGGAGGTGGCACGCTTTGGATAGCGGTGATAAACACCGATATTATGTTTTCGGAAAAAACAGCGGTATACAAGTGGGACACCTTAACGTTCCGGCTTACTCCGGTTAAGCCTTAACGTTAGTGCGGCCTTTTGTCTTGTATACCTGCAAGACAGGAGGCTTTTTTAATGGATGAAAAGAACTTTACAGAACTGTATCAGCTTTTGAGCCAAGGTAATTTCTCCGCCCTGCGCCGGGAATTGGCCGAACGGAACGAAGTTGATATTGCAGATTTCCTGGAGGAACTGGAACCGGAACAAATGGTAAAAGTGTTCCGCGTACTGCCAAAGGATATTTCGGCAGACGTTTTCTCTTACATGGAACCGGAGAATCAGCAACAGGTAGTAGAACACATTACCGACCGCGAAGTAGGACGCCTGATTGATGACCTGTTTTTGGATGACGTGGTGGACTTCCTGGAAGAAGTACCGGCCAATATTGTTACCCGTGTATTAAAAGTAGCCACGCCGGATATGCGGAAAACCATTAATACGTTTTTGAATTATCCGGAGGACTCCGCCGGCAGTATCATGACCAACGAAATGATTGCGTTGCATGACAGCCTGACGGTAGGACAGGCCATTGAATACATTCGGAATACCGGAGAAGACAAGGTCTCCATTTATGCCATTTACGTCATTGACAGCAAGCGGCATCTGAAAGGGACCATTGAACTGGCAGATTTAATTTATAACAAGCCGGAAGTGCTGATTTCCGACATCATGGACGACGACGAACAGCTGATTTACGTTGGAACCCTAGATGACCAGGAAGAAGTAGCTGATGTAGTAACCAAGTATGACTTGCTGGCTGTTCCGGTTGTAGACAAGGAAACACGCCTGGTTGGTATTATCACCGTTGATGACGTAGTAGATATCCTGCAGGAAGAAGCTACGGAAGACATGGAAAAGATGGCCGCCATTGTTTCCACAGAAAAGCCGTATTTCAAAACGGGCATCTTTGCCACCTATAAATCCCGTATTCCGTGGCTGTTGTTCCTGATGATTTCCGCCACATTTACCGGTGCCATCATTACGCACTTTGAAGAGGCTTTGTCCACGTACATTGTACTGACTGCTTACATTCCAATGTTGATGGATACCGGCGGAAACGCAGGTTCCCAGTCCAGTGTGTCTATTATCCGTGCCCTTTCCCTGGGCGATGTAGAATTCAAGGATATTTTCAAGGCTCTTTGGAAAGAAATCAGGGTAGCTGTTTTGGCGGGCATTACGCTGTCCGTATGTAACTTTGCCAAACTGATGCTGTTTGATAAGGTTACTATGTCGGTGGCGCTGGTTGTTTGCTCTACCTTGGTTGTTGTTGTTTTAATTGCCAAGCTGCTTGGCTGTACTTTGCCAATGCTGGCAGATAAGATTGGCCTGGATCCGGCCGTAATGGCTTCTCCGCTGATTACCACAGTAGTAGATGCCATTTCCCTGTTTACGTACTTCAAGATTGCCACATGGGTGCTTGGAATTTGACCGTAGTTTGTTGAAAATAGCGGTATACTTTAGCTTGCTAACATGATATCATGTTAGCAAGCTATTTTTTGAAATTATGATTTTGAAAGAGGAGAAGGAAATCATGAAAAAAGTACTTTCTTTAGCACTCTCACTGATGGTGGTACTTTCCCTGTTTGCATTTACTGCTTGCGGCAAAGACGAAGGAACTACCTTTACCGTAGGATTTGACGCAGAATTCCCACCGTATGGTTATTTGGATCAGACCAGCGGAGAATACAAAGGGTTTGACCTGGATTTGGCCAGAGAAGTTTGTGAGCGCAGAGGCTGGACCTTCCAGGCACAGCCGATTGACTGGGATTCCAAAGACGCCGAACTGAAGACCGGTGCCATTGACTGCATTTGGAACGGTTTTACCATTAATGGCCGGGAAGATGATTACACCTGGTCCAAACCGTATATCGATAATTCGCAGGTTGTTGTTGTCAAGGCAGACAGTAATATCACCAAGCTGTCCGACCTGGCCGGCAAAAATGTTGCAGTACAGACCGATTCTTCTGCACAGTCCGTTCTGGAAGATGAAGAAAAGCAGAAGGCACTGGCAGACACCTTCAAGACCCTGGATGTACAGAAGGATTACAACACGTGCTTCCTGAATCTGCAATCCGGTGTAGTAGATGCCATTGCCATGGATATCGGCGTTGCCAAATATCAGCTGTCCCAGCGGGAATCCGGTGAATATGTCATCCTGGATGAAAAGCTGGCTACCGAACAGTATGGAATCGGCTTTAAGCTTGGAAACGAAGAACTGCGTGACCAGGTACAGGAAACCCTGGACGAAATCATTGCAGACGGTACGTTTGAAAAACTGGCTGAGGAATATGGAATTGATTCTAATTCCTTAATCCTGGAATAAAAAAGGTACGCAAAAAGGCTGCCTGCCCGGCAGCCTTTTCTTTTTGAAGAGGTGTTCTTATGAATTTGAATCTGGAAACGTTGCAATATACCGTGTCCACGCTAGGACAGGGTATGGGGATGACCTGCGCCATTTTCTTTCTGACCCTGGTTATTTCCCTTCCGTTGGGCTTCCTGGTTTGCTTTGGTAGAATGTCTAAGAGCAAAGTGCTCCGCGGCATTATGAAGTTCTATATTGATATTATGCGCGGCACCCCGTTGATGTTACAGCTGATGATTGTATACTTTGCACCCAGCCTGGTATTCGGAATCCGCATCAGCATGGGATATCGGTTCCCTGCCGTTATCATTGCGTTTGCCATTAACTATGCCGCCTACTTTGCGGAAATTTACCGCGGCGGAATTGAATCCATTCCGGTGGGCCAGTACGAAGCTGCCCAGTTATTAGGCTTTAACAAAGTGCAGACCTTTATGCGGATTGTTTTACCGCAGGTTATTAAACGGGTTTTGCCATCGGTGACCAATGAAATTGTAGTATTGGTCAAGGACACATCCCTTGCTTACGCCATTGCTGTTACGGAAATGTTTACCATTGCCAAGCAGGTGGCGTCTCAGCAGGCCAGTATGTTACCGTATGCGGTGGCCTTCGTCTTTTACTTTATCTTTAACTGGATTGTGGCGAAGGGTATGGAATGGGTTGAGAAGAAATTCTCCTACTATTCAAACTGAGGTGAGAGCATGGCATTATTGGAAATTAACAATTTGAAAAAGACCTTTGATGACAATGAAGTGTTAAAGGATATTTCCCTCCACGTGGACCCGGGACAGGTTGTGGCAATTATTGGCCCGTCCGGCTCCGGTAAATCCACTTTGCTGCGTTGTGCTACTACCCTGGAAACCGCAACCTCCGGGGAAATTAAGTACGGAGAAGATTATTTGGTTCGCATGAACGGGGATACCCCAGTTTTTGCAGAAAAGGAAGAACTGAAACGGATTCGGCAGCATTTCGGCCTGGTTTTCCAAAACTATAATTTGTTTCCGCATTTTTCCGTGTTGAAGAATGTCATGGAAGCACCGGTAGTTGTGGATGGTAGGAATAAAGCAGAAGTGGAAGCGGAAGCCAGACAATTGCTGAAGCAAATGGGCCTGGAGGGCACAGAAGAAATGTATCCGTGCCAGCTGTCCGGCGGTATGCAGCAACGGGTGTCCATTGCCCGTGCCCTGGCCAAAAATCCGGAAATCTTGTTCTTTGATGAACCCACTTCCGCTCTGGACCCGGAATTGACCGGAGAAATTTTAAAGGTTATCCGGCAATTGGCAGAGCAGCACATGACCATGGTCATTGTAACCCATGAAATGAATTTTGCGCGCGATGTAGCGGATTACATCATTTTTATGGATGGCGGCTATATTGTAGAGCAGGGTCCTGCAGAAGAGGTTATTGATCATCCGAAGACGGAACGGCTGCAAAGCTTCCTGTCCAGAATTAATAATGGCTAAAAAGAATGGCTAAAACGCTGCAGATGAGGTGAAAGCCGCTCATTTGCAACAAACGGAAAAGACGAAGGAATGAGCGTTACCGCTCATTCCTTTATTTTGTCTATTCATTCCATTTTACAGTATTTAACCGGAAAGTTAGGTATAGTGTCCTTGCAAAGAAGGGAAGATAGATTTCCTGTGAAATGGAGGTAAGCATATGAATCAGATGTCTTTTTACAGAGCGTTGTTACAGTTGGCCCTAGCCGATTATTGGCGGGAAGAGCCGGGCGGTTTTGCAGAACTGCTGGAACCAGTTGGCCGGGAACAGACGGATTACCTGCCCCACCTGATTTCCTTCTGTAGCCCGGAGGACACGTACCGGAACTACTACTTTTTAGAAGAAGAGCCGGACGCGGGCCAAATGGAGCGCATCCGGCAGTTTGCAGAACGAAATCAGGCGGAGCCCGTCATCCTACTGATTCGGTGCATGCCGTAAGAAGTCGGATGGCGGTAAAGCGCAGGAAATCCCGTCATCGGCCAACTTCAGTTGCAGCAGTTCTGGCGGAACCCGCAGGATCCCGGCTGCCCGAGCCGGGTCCGGCTCTTCCGCCAGGGTCTCTTGTAATAATTTATCCGGTAACAGCAGATGGGCGGCAAATAAATTGGCTTCCTGCTCGGTTTTGGTTTGACTGCGGTAACGTTCATATTCATTTAAAATATGAAGCGTGGCCAGATCCTGATGCAGTACATGATGACCTAATTCGTGGGCGCAAACCACACGGGCAGTATCTTCTTCCAACGTGGTGTTTAAGACCACATACGGAACACCGTTAATGGCAATGTAAAGCCCTTTTAGGGAACCTAAGTCATAAA
This sequence comes from Bacteroidaceae bacterium, assembly GCA_963600825.1. GTDB lineage: Bacteria > Bacillota > Clostridia > Oscillospirales > Acutalibacteraceae > RUG420. The sequence goes on from CAVCCW010000012.1 coordinate 19,152, forward strand.
AACGGGTTTGCACCCCTAATATGGCGCAGATTTGAAAGGGATTCGGCAGGGAAAAAGGATTGTCCTGCAGACTGTAAAGGCTTTTTGCTTTACATTTGATTCGGGAAGGGCGGGAAGCCTGATTAGAAGCCATAAAAATGTTCATCTACAAAGGCCTGCGTTTCTGCACCGCCCTCCGCTTCTTCCGCATAGGCTTTGGAGTCCCAATACAGGGTATTTAGTGTGCGCATCATTAGGGTCTTGTCACTTTCTGCCAGATTCCCGCCGGCAAACAGTGCCGTCATGTCAGATAATAACATGCGGACCCGGACGGCATCTGATGGACCGCCGCGTTCTTCAGCACCCATGACATAAAAATCTTCCGGCCCTAAAAGAGCGGAAATGGGAACATCAAAAAATTCTGCCAGCCGTTGAATGGTATTGCGCTTTTTGGGAAGAACCTGTCCTCTTTCATAATTTTGAATGGTCCGGAGTGTCAGGTTCATTTGGGCTGCCAACTCTTTTTGCGTCAGTCCGTAGGCTTTCCGCAAGGAACGTAAATTTTCAGAAAACATAAAAACACCTCTTCTTTTCTTTTTTGTCCTCTTCAGCATAGCAAAGAAAGGAAAGAATGGTGGCTTTCTGTACAAACTTGGTATGAATGGCAGGAATATCACGAAAAAGGGAACGTTGGTTCCAAAACCTGTAAAGAATATTTCTTTACAGGGGGGAGAGGCACACTGCTTGGCTGTAGTTGCATCTTTGGCGTATCTTTGGTTTAATAAATAGAAATTTCATAAAAGAACAGAAGAGAAAGGAGAACTTCCTTATGCTGCAGAAGTGGGTAGGAACGGAAAGCAAAAAAAGAATATTGCTGCTGGTTTTAATTCCTGCCTTTGTGTTGGCAGTTTTCCTTTGTGTTTTCTTGTTGCCTACTTTTGATCCGTTTCTTTCTCCTGCAGAAATCCAAAGTGTTACGTATCTTAATACCGGGGAGAAGAATGATACCGGTACGTATCAACTTCTTATTTCAGGGAAAAAGGGCAGACGCTATCAAATCCTTCGGAAAGCAGAAGGCAGTTCCAAATACGAAAAACTGGCAGTTATTTCCGGAAAAAAGGATGCTGTTTCTTATACGGATGCAACGGTAACGCCAGGAGAACGTTATACTTATGCAGTTCGCTGCGTTACGGTACGCCCTAATGGAAAAATTTACACCTTCGGCAGAAAAGGAACGGAAACGGTTACGCCTAAAGGGATAACGGAGGCCACTGTTACTGCTGAAAACTTATCTTCCACCATTTCTTTTTCCGATGTTGGGGCAACGTCTTACCGGATTTACCGCCGTCTGCCGAAGGAAAGCGGATATTCCTTCCTGGCTACGGTTACCGGTAACGGTTCTTCCGATACGCTAACCTATACAGATGTATATCAAACCAGTATGACTAACCAGCAGAAGAAACAATATCTGGATGGGAAATACTTTGCTTATTATGATCCCAATGGAAATGGCACCCGGTACAGAATTGTGCCGCATTATCAAACAGAAGAAAGCAAAGAGCAAATTGGTTATTACAATGCAGAAGGGTTCTTCTCTTTCCCTGCTGCCACCATCTCATCTGTCAGCCTGACAGATGCCTCCGGCACAGTTGCAGTTAAAGAACTAGCTAAGGGGCGTAAGCCAACCAGCGTCGTTCTAACCTGGCAGGCGGTTCCGAATGCAGATGGATACCTGATTCGGCAAGGGTCTGCAGACAAAAAGGGGAAGGTAACCTGGGAAACGGTCTTGGATACCGGAGACACCGCACAAGCCAAAGAGGGAAATTATCAAACCTGTCAAACCGGATCCAACGGTGCCGGAAAAACGGATGAAGCCGTAGAAAACTGCTCTGTTACCCTCCCTTATAGGGAAGAACTTCCATATTACACGGTGGTTGCCTACTATAAGCAGGATGGAACAACGGTTTATGCCGATTATGACCAGTCTTTCACATTGGAAAACCGTAAGTATTCCGATCAGAGCATCTTATTCTTAGGAGACAGCATTTCCTACGGAAGCCCATATACCACACAGAATACCGGATATCGGTATTCTTTCCCGTTCCGTGTATCCCAATTGACCGGCTTGGATTTTTATAATGCCGGCATCCCAGGTGCCACTGTGGCAAAGCGAACGGGCGCCCGTAGCATTCTGGTGGATGAACTTTATTTGTTGCAGCAAGGGAAAACGCCGACCTGTAATACATTGCTGAACATGCAGGAAAATCATAAGTCTCTGAAGGACTTTGACATTATTGTTTTGGAAGGCGGCGCCAATGACCACAGTCGTAATGTGCCGCTTGGCACCCTGGACTCAACAAATCAGGAAAGTTTTTACGGCGCTTGGAATCGGATCTTTGCCGCACTGATACAAGCCAGTCAGGAGCGGGTTGCGGAGGGAAAAGCACCTCTGAAAGTTGTAGTAGTAGATATGTTCTATAGCCAAAAAGATAATCAGAATGTATACAAAGTCAGCAACCGGGAAAAAATTAAAAATACACTGGGCCTGACGTATACGGATTATCAGAATGCGGTAAACCAAATCGCAGAAAAATACAGCAAGGAATCCAAAATTCAGCTGTATCATTTCAAAACCAGTTCCTATTCCCTGATTACGGCAGAAAACTGCAGTAGTACCACGGTGGACAATTTACATCCGACTACGGCAACTGCCGTCAAAATCGGAACAGCTCTGGCAGAATTTTTACAAGATATTTTGGTGAAAACTTAAGCCTTTGTCTTTACGCCATATGGCTTGAAATAGTACAATGAAAACGCTAAAAAATGAAGGAGAATGAAGGAGGCAAATTATGGATTATCAATTGTATCAGGAACCGGGATTTTCCGGGCAGAATTCGTCTAATCCATTTCAAACCCCGCAAAATCAGCAATACTATATTGGAATGGTAAAGCATGTCCTTTTGTTATTTTTAACGTTTGGCATTTATTATTGGGTCTGGATTTACAGAATGAGCAAGTTTATGTATGAGGATCAGGAAGACCGGGGTTTAAGTCCGGTAGCCAATCTGTTGCTCTGCATGATTGTTCCGTATTATCAGCTTTATTGGTATTACAAGTTGGTAGAAAAACTGGACAAATATTATGCCTGCGCCGGAAAGCAGTATGACCGCAGCATGAATACTGCACTGGCCATGATTCTGGCTGCTTTGGTTGCCGGTATGGTGGCTGCTGTTTTGGTACAGGACAATGTAAACCAATTGGTCGGTATGGAACCCAAAACCGTTACCTGTAAAAGTTGTGGGCAGACCTTCGTCAATGACCGCGGCCAATGCCCGTACTGTGGCACTACTTATAAAACGCCTCTGATTAAAAGACCATGGTTTATTGTTGTTTTGATTATTGCAGCATGTGGTATCCTTACCGCTGTCGCTTTTGGGGTAAGTTCGGCAAAGAACGCAAAAACCTATGCCTACTCCTATTACGGAGACGAACAGGATGGCCCGTATAATTATTATGATGACCAATTTAATAATTCTGACTACGGTTCCAGCCAGTTGGTAATGGACGGAAATCAGCTTTATTACGAAACTGCATAAATCAGGAAGAGACATTTCATGAAGAAAAAAATTGTTGCTGTCATTGCATTAGTTCTTGTCGTGGTTGCCATTATTATTGCCGGTGTAAAATTAACACAACATCGGAAGGTAACCAACGAATATACGGAACCGACTGCTCCTGCGGATGCGGCCTCCTTATACGGAGACGCCAATCCTGACGTGGACGACAATATTGACATTCTAAGTGACGGAAATGCTATGCTGGAAAAACTCCAAGCTGCATTGGAGGGCACAAAAGATGCCGGATATTCTGAAACGGCACTGACGTTGAAAGAAGAAAAGACGGATAAGACTATCCGCTTTGCAGTCCTTTCCAATAATGAGGAAACCGGAATTTACTTTGTATTCACTGAGAGTGGGCCTTCGGTTCTGACCGAAAGTACGAAGGACGAAACGCTGTATCAACTTTGTTGCACTATCCTGTTACAAACCTGTACGCCTTCCATGGGAGATTATTCCCAATGCGAAGCTGTTTTCCAACAGATGGAAGCGGCTCTTTCCGATGGCCGTTCGGCAGTAACCTATACACAGAACTATACAGAGTATACCTATACCAGCAGCAAGGATGGCAAACAGCTGTCAGCCAGAGAAACCACCGTTGTTGGATAATAGTAGGAGGAACGTAGTGGATAAGAAGAATAAAATTAAGTTAGCAGTCTCTCTTAGTCTGCTGCTTGTTTCTATTATTGTAGTGGTTGTTTGCCTGGTTTCCTGGAATCGGGATCGCACCGGTGCTGCAGCGGAAGATGCTGCTATTGTAGAAGAAGTAGTTACGCAGGACTCTGAAGCCGGTTATACAGATCCGGATGTAACTTATGAAAAGGACAGTATTGACCAGGTACTTGCAGAATCCAAAGCAGATTCTTCTGCCGCTGCCAAAAAATATACCGGAACGTCCATGACCTTTACCGCAACGGTAAAAGCAACAGATGACGCTGTCGGCTATATTGATCTAACACCAACTACTGGAGATTATGCCGGAGAAACCATTGCCTGTAATGTGGCAGATGGTACCGATACGCAGCTGATGAAACTGGTCAATGCCCGCAAAGTTGGGGATACGGTCACGGTGAGTGGCCAGTTCCAAACGGATGATAATGACAAGCTTCGCTTTTACATAGACACCATGAAAGTCTCTTAGTTGAAATAAAATAAGCAGAAACATAATTAGATCGGAAACAGCCGAGCAAGATTCCGCCTTAAGGCATCTTGGCCTGGCTGTTTCTTTTTAGATCCTTTTCTTTTTATGGTAGAATGAATGCATGAGAGGTGAGAAAATGGCATTTCAGGTAGATGACAAACTGGTAATTGGGGTATCTTCCAGGGCCCTTTTTGATTTACAGGAAGAAAATCGTATTTTTGAAGAACAGGGCCTTGCCGCATATGAGGCGTATCAACGGGAACATGAGAACGTTCTGTTAAAGCCGGGAACGGCATTTCCGTTGGTAAAGGCGCTGCATAACCTGAATTTGGGAGATCGGCAGCTGACGGAAATTGTTATCATGTCAAAGAACAGTACCGATACCAGTATGCGGATTTTTAATTCCATTGAACATTACGGTCTGGATATTACACGGGCGGCGCTAGTTGGCGGCGGAACTATTACACCGTACCTTTCCGCCTTTGGGACAGATTTGTTTCTGTCCGCCAATGAAGCGGATGTGCAGGAGGCCCTGCAATCCGGCATTGCGGCCGGCTTAATCTGTCCGCATGATAAACTGAATGTGGATCCGGAAGCTGCCATTCATCAGATTCGGATTGCCTTTGACGGAGATGCCGTTATTTTCTCCGGAGAATCGGAAGAAATCTTCCAAAAGGAAGGCTTGGAGGCTTTTGCAGAGCATGAACGGCAAAATGCGCAAAACCCGTTACCGGAGGGCCCATTTGCCAAATTGTTAAAAACCATCTCGCTGGTCCAGTCCCAGTTTGATCAAAAACAGAGCCCCATCCGCACCGCTTTGGTTACCGCACGTAATGCGCCGGCCCATGAACGGGTTATCCGTACCCTGCGGGCGTGGGATGTGCGTGTGGACGAAACGTTTTTCCTGGGCGGTATGAAGAAGGCAGATATTTTGAAAGCCTTTGGAGCGCATATTTTCTTTGACGACCAGCAAAAACATTTGGAAGATGCATCTGAAGTGGTGCCGGCTGCCAAGGTTTTGGCAACCAAAAAGTAGTTTGTTAGTAACCAGGATGGATTTTGAAAAGGGAGGAACTTGTTTGAAACGGTGTGTGGCACTTTCTATGGCAGTGGCGTTACTGATCAGTCTGCTGCTGTCCTTCTCGGCCTGCGGGAAAAAGAAGAATGAGGCGGAGCGGGATACGGAATCGGAACAGACGTATGCGGCAATTTTAACTGCTTACAAGACAGCAATTGACCAGAATTACAGCGCAGAGGAAATGACAGAGAAAAATGTAAACTATCTGGTTTCCTATTTGGCTGCGGAAGGGGACGCCTTGGAATCTGTTTGTTATGCGTTCCTGGATCTGGATACAGACGGGCAGAAGGAACTGATTCTCTTCAACAACGAAGACCGCGGGGAAAGTATTGCTTCCGTTATTTTAGACTTGTATGACGTGTATGACGGAACCGTTACTTCCATGCTGCAGTCCAATGAGCGGGATTGTTACTACATGGGGGAGAACAATGCCATTTACGATGAAGCTTCTGATGGCTATGACAGCTCTTTATGGGAGAAGAACACCTATGAAAACGGCATGCTTCGCACCGTGGGAAGCATTACCTATGCGGAATCCGGAGACACTCCCGTGTGGACCTATACAGAACAGGACCAGGACGCGCAGAGCTTGTCAGAAGAAGAAGCACTACAATTGATTAGCTCTTATCAGGCATCTTATCTTTGCCTGAATGGAACGCCACTTTCTGACTGGAAAGCATGATTTTTTGTGCTATAATGACCGGTAGAAAAAAGACCAAAAAAGGAGATTGTCCTAATGAAAAAAGCGTTTATTAACGGCATTGTTTTAAATGGCAATGAAGATATGAAACCGGAAACCGGTTTAGTCATTCTGACGGATGGCGAAATGATTACGGATGTTGTTCCGGCAGAAGGGGTCAATTTGGACGCTTATGAAAAAATTGATCTGGAAGGAAAGTATATTATGCCGGGCTTTATTAACCTGCATATTCATATGCCGGCTTCCGGAAAAGCCCCGAAAGAAAACCAAAAGCCAATTGATTATAAAAAGTTGTTTAACCTGTTCAAAATTCCGGGTGTTTATCCTGTTTTTGAAAGATTGCAATATACAATGGCAAAGGATGAATTGTTTAGCGGCTGCACAACAGTTCGTACCGTTGGCGGTGTAAAAGAATGTGACTCGCATATTAGAGACAAGGTTAGAGCCGGTAAGATTATTGGACCAAGAATGCTGGTTGCCAATAATGCGGTTACCGTTCCGGGCGGTCACTTTGCAGGTTCTCTTGCTCTTGAAAGCGAAAGCGTAGAAGATGCCGTTGCCAAGGTAAAGCAAATTGCAGATCAGGGCGTAGACCTGATTAAGCTGATGATTACCGGTGGTGTTATGGACGCAACCGTACCGGGCGAGCCGGGTGCCCTTCGCATGCCTTTGGAAATGGTAAAGGCATGCTGCGAAGAAGCCCACCGGCACGGCCTGATGGTGGCAGCCCATGTTGAGTCCCCGGAAGGCGTTCGGGTTGCTTTGCAGGGCGGCGTAGACACCATTGAACACGGTGCACAGCCGGATGATGAAATTATTGAACTCTTTAAGCAGACCGGATCCGCAGACATCTGCACCATTTCTCCGGCAGTGCCATATACCCTGTTTGATGAATCTGTTTCCCATTGTGGAGACCTGGGCCGTCTGAACGGCTCTGTTGTTTTTGAAGGTATTGTAAACTGTGCCAAGGCCTGCCTTGCAAACGGCATCCCGGTTGGCCTGGGGACTGACACCGGCTGCCCGTTTATCCGCCACTATGATATGTGGAGAGAATTGCAGTACTTCCATCTGTGGTGCGGTGTATCCAACAGCTATGCGCTGTACACGGCCACCAAGAAAAACGCTGAAATTGCCAAGATTGATGGCGATGTAGGTACCATTGAAAAGGGCAAGTATGCAGACTTTATTGTTTGCGCTAAGAACCCGCTGGATGATCTGAAGGTACTCCGCAAGCTGGATATGGTTGTCAAGGGCGGCGAAATTTACAAGGATCCGAAGATTAAGAAGGATCCGGCTATTGAAGCAGCCTTAGACGAATTCATTGACTTTACCCCGGAACAATATGCAGAACGGAAGGCAGCCAATGCCTAAGAAACTGCCGCTCCCTGCTGAAATTACCTATTTGCTGGCTATTGTTATCATGGCATTTTCGGTTGCCATGGTAACAGCTGCCGACTTCGGCGTTTCTATGATTGTTGCGCCGGCCTATATTCTTAGCCAGGCTTTGGGAATTACCTTTGGCCAGGGCGAATATATTATTCAGGGCATTGCCTTTGTGCTCTTTTGCATCGTCATGAAGAAGCTAAAAGTGGCTTACTTCGGCGCCTTTGTTACCGGACTACTGTATGGCGCAGTTTTGGACTTCTGGCGGAGCGTAATTCCGGCATTTTCTCCGGAAGTAATTGCCGCTGGTTCCTTATCTATGACCGTTCGTATCCTCTTCTTCCTTGTGGGAGAATGTCTGACCGGTATTTCAGTAGCACTGTTCTTTAAAACGTACCTGTATCCGCAGGTTTATGACTTCTTTGTGAAGGGAATTACGGAACAGTATCAGCTGAATCGCACAAAATTCAAGATTGGATTTGATTGCAGCATGCTGGTGCTAAGTTTGCTGATGACCCTTCTGATTTTCCGGAAGCTGGTTGGCGTTGGCGTTGGAACCTTGATTATGTGTGCCGTAAATGGCGCGCTGATCGGATTTTTTGACCGCCTGCTGAGCAAGTGGTTCCGCTTCCCGGCATTGTTCCCGAAGGCGGAGCAGTACTTCATGCAGCAGATTACACCGGAAGCGAAAAAGCAAGGAGACTAATATGATTGGTGCTTTAATTGGAGATATTGTTGGCTCCGTTTATGAGTTCAATAATATTCATACCAAGCAATTTCCTTTTTTTCAACCGGCCTGTCTCCGAACGGATGACAGCATTATGAGCCTTGCGGTGGCGCAGGCGCTGCTGGATTATGAAGACTCTGGAAAATCCGTTTCTTTATGCGATTTAGCCTGTACTTACATGCACAAGCTTGGCCGCCTGCACCCAGACGGCGGCTACGGCGGCCGTTTTTATGGCTGGCTGCAGTCAGACCATCCACAGCCGTATAACAGCCTTGGAAATGGTGCAGCCATGCGCGTTTCGGCTTGCGGATTTGTGGCAGATACTTTGGAAGAAGCAATCGCCTTGTCAGAGCAAGTCACCAAAGGAACCCACAACCATCCGGAAGGCTTGAAGGGTGCTGCCTGTACAGCCGCCTGTATTTGGCTGGCCAGGAAAGGGAAAACGAAAGAGGAAATTCGGAGCTATATCCAGAAACACTTTTATGACATGGACTTTACGTTAGAGGAAATTCGTCCCAGTTTTTCCTTTAATGAAACTTGCATGGGCACCGTTCCACAGGCCATGGAAATGTTTTTGGAATCTACGGATTACGAAGACTGCATTCGGACTTGCATTTCCATGGGCGGGGACTGTGACACCACGGCGGCCATTGCCGGTGGCGTTGCGGAGGCCTTTTACGGCGTCCCGAAAAGACTGGCAGAAGAGGGCGTCTCCTATTTAATAGAGGATGACCTGAAGGAAATCTATTTCCGGTTTAACGCACGGTATCCATCTGTCCTTTTGGAAGATAAAGAATAAGTTATCAAAATAAAAGGGCGAGCACATCCTAGTTGATGTGCTCGCCCTTTTGCGGTTTTCTTTAAAGCGGTTTTCTTTAAAAGAATTTAACAATATCAGCTACGTCTTTTCGCGGACGCAGTACCGGTTCTTCGGAACGCTTGCCAAGGGCAATGACCGCCATGGAGATTTCTTCTTCCGGAATGGAAAACAGCTTACGAAGTTCTGCTTCGTCGGTCAGACCCATAATCAGGGTATCATAACCGTGATTTCTGGCGGAAAGTAGGAGGTAGGATGCCTGGCAGCCAAGGTCATAGGCGCCCCATTCATCTCCGACACTAGTACTTCTTTCTCCGTCAGAATTGAAGCCGGAGACGCCTTTTACAAAGGTGGTCACCAGAAAAGCACCGGCATTTGCCGTGCTTTTTTGATTGAAGCCGGGTAAGCAGGAATATACTTTTTGAATCATTTCCGGTGTGTTGGCTACATAGTAACGACCGGTTTCTGTGTTTTTCCAGGAAGGAGCCATCTGCGTATCTTTCAGGATAGACAGAATGGTGTCATTTGAAATGGGCTGGCTTTCCGCAAATGCGCGGCAACTCCGTCTGGTCTGTACAAGTTCTTTAAATTCCATAAAATTGAATCTCCTTTACGCAAAGTGATGCTCTGTGTATAATATATACCGAAATCGGCAGCTTTTCAAAGGAGGCAGAGCATTATGAAAGATCCGAAAAAGATAATTCTGTCTGTCTTACTCCTTGCGCTTGCCATTGTAGCTGTGGTCGGAACTGTTATTTCCATTCAGGACAAAGGGTATAGCTCTTCTCCTGCCGTGGATACGGAATCGTATGAAATCCCAAGCGTATCCGAAACAGAGCCGACGGATTTGCCGGAAGTAGACGTGAACCCGGATGGCAAAAGCTCTGACAGTACGGATACCGCCGCCAACACCGGGCCGGATACCAAGGATGGAGACGTGGAAAAGGTTATCATTGCCTATCCGAACGGAGCACAAGAGGAAGAATAAAAGAACCGGGAACAGTAATTTTACTGTCCCCGGTATTTTTATGCTTAACTTTCTGTGGCCTGGTTGCTGCCGTCATAGTAATTGATGGTAACGCCCGGCTGCACGTTATAACAGAAAACGCAGAATTGTACGCCTTCGCCTTTGTCTTCTACGGAATAACCTTCCAGAAGAACGCCGCGCGCCACCCATTCATCGTCCACAAAAATGGGGGTGGAGCGGTACAAAACATGGTTCCCGGTTTCTTTCACATAATCTCCGACCATGTTCTCAAACGGAAGCATGCCGCTGACGTTTAAGTACCGTGTGCCGGTAATTAAATTGCATTCATTGGCGTTTTCGCCGCTTAACTGGTAGCCGATCAGGTGACACCGATTGTAAAGATATTTTCCATCTATAAAGTCATATTTGGCAATCTGCCAACCACTGGGTTTGACAGAACCAATGGATTCACGCTTTTCAGTGGGCATTAAATCCTGCCCGACACAGGCGATACAGCTGGTACATCTTCCCAACGAGTCCAATTCTCCATAGCTTTCATAGGATTCGGTAGTGTAGTCCTTTTCCGTGAAATACGGCACGTTGTTATTGATGGCAACGTAGGGGGAATTGCTGTATTCCGGTACTGCGGAATAGTCAAATTCGGAGGAGGTAGATTGATATGAGCTACTCGGGGTGGAAGTATTATTTTGCTTTTGTAAATTATCTCCAAGCAAGACACCGCTGGCTCCTAGAACGGTAATCAGAATAGTTAAAGAACCAGCAAGGAGCCCTTTTCCTTTTTTCATTTTGTATAAACCTCTCTTGTAATCTTGTCATGGGAACTGCCAACAAAGTCATAGGTGCTCTGTAAGTTCCACTGGGATAAATCTAAATCCAGAAAAACATCGGCTGGATAGACCTTGTCCCAACGGTAAAGGATAAGTTCTTCTATTGTTTCTTCAACGGGAGCCAGCAAAAGACCTTCTACAAAGCAGAATGTACCGGCTTTGGCAGCTGTTAAGGGGTCTTCTGCAGTCAAAACAGGGGCAGAATCCGGAAAAAGCTCCTGGGAATACGCTGAAATGTAAAGTTGGCTTCCTTTACAGAAATGGAGCAAATCCGTAATTAGCAGTCGGTCTCGGCTTTGGCGACGCTGGTTAAAAAAGAGTCCACCATTTTGATCCAGACAAGTAATGATGCGCATTTTCAGCCCTCCGGTCAGAAATCTTTTTTCTATTGTAACATAAAAGTAACTGAATTTTGGCGAAAAAAGCCGGAAAAGAAATTGCTGTAAAGATTTTCAACTTTACAGCATGACGCGCAAGGGGTATTTATCTTTTATTTCAGCCTTATATAAGGTATAATTTAGCAAAAGGAATTACCATAGGGGGATACTATGACGAAAGCCAAATACCAAAAAATTCTAATCGGTTTGTTAGCGGGTGCCGCGCTGTTGGCACTGGGCTTTCTGATCTGGATGATTATTCAATATGAGTCCAGTACAGTTCTGGAACCCTTCTTTATTGGATTTCTGGTGCTTGCGTATCAGGCTGCCGCACGTTTGATTGTCGGCGTTGCGCCGGATGTTACCAAGGAAGGAAGCTATTCTGCTACGGATAAAGGCTACTTTGCCCTGCGCAACGCGGATCTGGTCTTCTTTCGCCTGTTCCAATCGGAAAAGGCAAAGAAGATGCTGATCCCGGACAAGGACGAAGCAAACGTGGTGCAGCATACGTGCGCAGCAGAAATCTTACATGATATTAATTTAGTGCTGACGGTACTTGCTCTGCTGTTTGCTCTGTTTGCGGACGGCCGTGGGAAAGCTTTTTTGGTCATTGCCCTTTTGGTAGTAGTGGCACTTGTGTATGAGTCTGTGCTGCTGTTTGCCAACCGCTATGCCAGATTTGAAGCACTGGGCACGTTGCCGTCCACAGAGGAACAGCAGGCCCGGAAAGCCGCCAAAGCCGAAGCGCGGCAGGAGAAAAAAGCAAAAGCCGCAGAAGAAAAAGCCCAGGCGGCTGCCTTGAAGAAGGAAGCCAAAGAAAAGGCTGCCGCAGAAAAGGCAGAGGCCGAACGGAAGGCAGCCGAGAAGGCTGCTGCGGAAAAGGCGGAGGCCGAGCGGAAGGCAGCCGAGAAGGCTGCTGCAAAAGCAGCTGCACTGGCAGAAGCTAAGGCCGCCAAGGATGCGGCTGCGGCGGCAAAGAAAGCTGCCAAAGAAGAGGCCCTTGCCAAGAAGGCGGCAGAAAAAGAAGCCGCACTTGCTGCAAAAGAAGAAGCAAAAAAAGCGGCGCTTGCCAAAAAACAGGCCGCTAAGGAAGAAGCTCTTGCCAAGAAGCAAGCTGCTTTGGAAGCAAAGCAAAAAGAAAAGGAAGCTGCCAAGGCTGCTGCGGAACAGAAAGCAGCAGCGCAAGCGGCTGCAAAAAAGGCCGCAGCAGAGAAAAAGGCAGCGGAAAAAGCCGCCGCACGAAAAGAATCCTTGCGCGGTATGGGACTGTCTGCCACAGCAGCTGCCATTATTGTAGAAGAAGAAAGAGTAGAAGAAGAGAAGGCTGACAAGAAAAGTCCTGCTAAAACATCCAAAAAGACGAAAACAAAGAAAAAGAAGGAAAATCTGTTAGCTACCAGAAGTAACGAAGATCTCTCCTTCTCAGGATTGGCTGCCTCGCTTGGTTGGGAAGAATCTCCGGAGGATTTTGAAGCAACTGCATCGCAGAAAGACGAATTTTATACTGCCGTAGACTCCTCTGGATTTGGCTTTATGCCAAAGAAAAATATTTACACCAAGTATTATGAAGAAGAGGGGGAGGATTTATAAATGTCCACCACCGGATTTATTGTGATTCTTGTTTTAACCGCACTGATTGTTATTGGTACGGTGGTCATGGCCATCCGCATGAAATCGTATCAGACAGCAATTGCCACAGCCATTAGTTATCTTGTTATTCTTGCGGTTGTTATCCTACTGTATGCAACCGGCATTATTACTTTATAAAAGGAAGATCCATTATGAAAAAACTATGTTCTGTACTTCTTTCTGCCATATTACTTCTGTCTTTGGCCATGGCCGGCAGTGCGGCTTTTGCTGCCAATGACGGTGTAGAGGAACTTGTATCTGAAGAGGCAGTGCAGGAAGATCCCGTTGTGGAAGAAACCACACAGAAAAGCATGAGCAGTCAGATTAAAATTATCCTCTGCATTGCCGGTGGCATTGGACTTCTGTCCGGCGCCTATGCTGCCTTTACCGTTATCAATATGAAGACCAAGGCACCGAAGCGGGAAGAAGCAGATGATGAGGAAGAGGTAGTTCACCATTCAGCAACCTATTTGAAGGCCCATGCCCAAGAGATACCGCAGGCTGCTACTCTGCAGAAAGAAAATTGGGAACGTACACCTGCGCCAACCCAGGCTGTTCCTTCGGTTCCGGTACAGAAGAAGGAAGAGCCAGATTGGATGAACGCCTCTGTAGATGAAATTATGGCTGACTTGGAAAAAGAGGTGCAGCTGAACGAAGACAATGAAGTTGAGCGGAAGCCGCTGTATGAAGAATATAAGTAAAGAAGAAAACGGAGTGTTCTTTTATGGCAAAATCCTTCTCTGATATGGTGCACCAGTGGGAGCGAAACCGCTATGCATTCTCTGGTTTTTTAAGCTTGGCAGAGCAGGATGATTTTTATCAGTTTCTGTCGGACTACCCAACGCTTCCCTATACACTTTACGGTGGACAGGAGGATTGTGAACGCCAAATGCTTCGCATTGGCAGTCCGGAAACTTTGGGATATGAAGAAGACTTTCCTATTGTCTGCCTGAAACTGGCTCCAAAGAATACTCGCTTTTCTGACACCCTGAGCCACAGAGATGTGTTAGGAGCCCTAATGAACCTGGGCATAGAACGCAGTACGCTGGGGGATATTTATTTAGATGACAATATTGCATATGTCTTTTGCACACAGAAGATGGCTCCGTACATTCGGGAACAGCTGACTCGCATAAAACATACCACAGTAACCGTGGAAGAAATGCAGAACCTTCCGGAGTTGAAAACCAATCCACCGGAGCAAGTGACCATTCAGGTGTCCAGCCTGCGGTTAGACCTGATTGTGTCTAAAACCTACCATCTGTCCCGGCAAGCAGCGCAGGATTTGTTCCGGGCACATAAAATTTATTTAGATGGCCGTTTGAAAGAAGACGGCAGCCAGGAATTGAAGCCGGGCCAGATTCTTTCCGTACGCGGATACGGACGGCTTTCCTTACAAGAGGACCGCGGGCTGTCCAAAAAGGGGAAGCACAATCTGTTAGTTTCAGTTAGAAAATAACAGGAGATAGCAGAGGAGTATATGAAAATTGCAAATCTGCAAGAAAAAAGAAGCCGGAGCAAAAGCTCCGGCTTCTAAACTTTGGTACTCAGTCGTTTTCGTGTGCTTTCTTTAAGGCTTCAAAGGTTTCATCCGAAAGAACATGCTCAATCCGACAGGCGTCTTCTTCTGCTACCTTTGGAGAAACGCCAATTTTCTCAAACAGCTTGGTAAGTAGAACGTGACGTTCGTAAATTCCTTTTGCAACGGCTTCTCCGGCTTCGGTCAGCACCAGACCGCCGTTGTCCTCAATGTTCAGGTAACCCCCGTCTTTTAACAGACCAACAGCACGGCTAACGCTTGGCTTGGAAAAACCCATGAATTCCGCCAAATCTACTGAGCGAACCAGAGTATGATCCTGGGATAAACGCAGAATACTTTCCAGGTACATTTCTCCTGATTCCTGTAGTTTCATTTTTTTCCCTCCTTTGGCAAAATCAACACTATCATAGTAGCATCTTTTTTCTTGCAAGAAAAGGGCTAAGGAGGCTTTTTATGCAAAACAGTTAGCAAAAGCTAACAGAAGCCAAAAAAACAGGCCTACCGCAACCGCGGCAGGCCGATTTGTGGAGCGGGTAATGGGAGTCGAACCCACCTATTGACCTTGGGAAGGTCACATTCTACCGATGAATTATACCCGCAAAGCGGCGTCCCTTTGGAACGCCTGTTCATTATAAGCTATTTTGCAGAAAAATGCCATACCGTATTATGGGAATATACTGATCCCGGTTCCAACACCACGGACGGAAAGTCCGGGTGGTTGATAGCATCCGGGTACCCCTGCGCTTCCAAAGCAACGCCGATCTGGGCTTCGGTACGGCGACCGCGGATGACAGCAGAGTCATCTATGTAATTGCCGGTATACATAACAAAGCAGGGATAATCCGTTCCCATGGTCAGGGTGCGACCGGAAGAAGCACAGTGCAGTTGCAGGGTATGCCAGTTAGATCCGTCCTCTGCAAAAAGGAACGGATGGTCAAAGCCATTGCGGGCCATGACATTTTGTGGGTAATCAGATTCCACGCCTTCCCGAATGGCTTTGCCATTGCGGAAGTCAAAGGGCGTGCCGTCTACCGGAACCTTGCGGCCGGTAGGAATGCAGTCCCTTCGCAATTCCAGGTAACGGTCCGCATTGGCGGTCAGAACATGATCTTTAATGGTTTCTTTTAAATTGCCGCTTAAATTGAAGTAAGTGTGATTGGTTAAATTTAAAATGGTTGATTTTGTGGTAGTTGCTTCAAAATGAATGGAGAACTGGTTGTTATTGTCCAGCGTATACAGCACTTCCGTAGTAATTTCTCCGGGAAATCCGTTGCTGTCATCCGGGCTGACGTACCGAAGCAATACGCCGACTTTGTCCGGACTCTGCTGCGGCTCTGCAGTCCAATTGGCATTGGCAAATTCATGATTGCCGTGCAGACTGTTTTCTCCGTCATTTTTTGGAAGAGAGTAGGTAACTCCATTTAAAGAAAAGGTGGCGCGGTCTATACGCCCGGCAATCCGGCCGACAACAGAACCAAGACAAAGTCCGGCGTTCTGTTCATAGTCTGCCAGGTCATCAAAGCCAAGCACAACGCTTTCTACGGCTCCCTTTGCATCCGGAACACGCACGTCTGTAACAATTCCACCGTAGGTAATGATGTCTACTTCCATTTGATGGTCATTGGATAAGGTATACTTCCAGGCCGGCCCTTGATAGGAACCGGTGGCAGGAAATGCATTTTTCTTGATATCCATAGGATAACTTCCTTTCCTTAACTAAGAGAACTTACCGTAATTTCATAATAATTGGCAGCTACCGTGCTGACTGTTCCAACGATGGTAACCTGGTCTCCGGTATTTTTCTTTAGCGCCTGTTTGCGCAAATCTTCTGTGGATAAGTTGCAATTGAACAGAATTTCAGCGGCAGAATCATCATCTGTAATGGCACAAAGCACGATGTAGGAAGTTTCCTGTGGATCTGCCTCTACAAAGGTGCCAGTAAATTTGACAGTATTACCTAAATATTCTTTTTTTGCTTTATGCTGACTGTCTGCTAACGTCTTAGCCATATCCTCAATTTCTACGGATTGTACGTCTTTGCTGTCAGAAGCTACTGTGGTGACGTCCGATGTGTCGTCAATGACGGAGTCTATTGGCATAGGCTCTTTGCTGAGGTTTACCACTAATACAATGACGGTTGCCAACAGTACAACTGCAAGAAAGATAATAATTAGTTTTTTCTTCATGGGTTAGACTTGCCTTTCTTTTTCCTGAAGGTAATGGGTTTTCCAAAGAGCAATGCGCCCCGGTGTAATTTGGAAGACTTGCAGCAAATAGTTGTCAAAGGAACCGTACGTTTCTACGGCTAAATTCCAAGCCATGTCAAACAGTTCTTCGTGGACAAATTCACAGTAGGAGCCGCGGGCAATCTGTTCCATAGGAATGCCAAACTTTTGCAATCCGGACCGGTCTTTTCCCGGCCGGCATTCATTGGATTTCAGATACTCTTTTCGGACGGCGTCTTTGCTCATGCCAAGGCAGTATTGAATAATGGCCGCCAACCAACCGGTCCGGTCTTTTCCTTCGGTGCAGTGGAAGACAAAAGAGCAACCCCGGTCCATCAGTTGAAATGCAAACTGATAAGCCTCCGAAAATGGAATGGCTTTGTAGCTGGCAATTTTCTGGTCTTTAATGCGCTGCCCCTTATGCAGCAACAACCACCAGAGACAGAGTAACCGCCCTGCCTTGCAAACAATAATGGATAAGTAAGGCTTGGTAGGAAGAACAGGTGTATTTTGATAAGCCGTTCCTTCTAAAGAAACGTCCTTTCGTTCCATAACTTCAACGGGGCAGCGCAGATCCACAATATAATCCAGCTGCAAGGCCTGCAGGGCCGCCGTTGCTTCCGGGCATTTTTCTTCCAGGTCCGGGCTGCGGAACAGCCTGCCCGAACAAATCAGAGAGCCGTCTTCTGTGGTCTGGTTACCAAGGTCTCTAAAATTAGGATAGACTGTTGTAAGAATAGAATCCATGTGACAGTTCCTTCCCTTTTGTTCCTTTTTTTCTGACGGAATTTATTATATAATACCGACGTAAAAAAATCATCTCAAAAGGAGGTAACCAATGGAATTTCAAGTTGACAGCTTTTCCATTTTTGAACGGAAGTGGGCATTGCTGACTGCCGGCAGCCCGGACAAATTTAATCCGATGACCGTAAGCTGGGGCGGCCTTGGTACCCTTTGGGGCAAACCGGTGGCAACCGTATATGTTCGCCACAACAGACACACTTATCAGTTCATGGAAGAGGGAGAGTATTTTACTCTTAGCTTCTACGGAGAAGAATATCGCAATATGCTGACCTTTATGGGCACCAAGTCCGGACGGGATTACGACAAGGTAAAGGAAACCGGTTTGACGCCAATCCCAGCATCCAAAGCCGCCGTTACATTCCAGGAAGCGGAAGTAACGCTGGTCTGCAAAAAGCTGTATGCGCAAGACCTGGACGGCGCAGCCATGCCGAAGGATATTTATGAATCCTGTTATAAGGGCGACAGCATGCACAGAATGTATATTGCCGAAGTCATTGATATCATTCGGAAATAAAAACTATTTTAAAGGAGACGTTTGGTATGAAATATATTGCACTCTATAATCCTTTATCCAATAACCATAAGGGCAAGGAAGCTGCAGAAAAGCTGTCTGCCACTTTGCCCGGAGAAGAAATTGAATATGTTGATATGCTTGGCATTGAAAACATGGACCAGTATCTTGCCAACGTAGAAGCTGATTACGTTGTTCTCTGTGGCGGTGATGGAACCCTGAACCATTTTGCCAATGACGTAGACGGAGACAATCTGGAACAGGAAATGCTTTACTTTGCCTGTGGCACCGGTAATGATTTCCTGAACGATGTAGCCAAAGGCTCCAAAAAGCCGATTCCTTTAAACAAGTATCTGAAGAATTTGCCGGTTGCTACGGTAAACGGCAAAAGCTATAAGTTCTTGGACAACGTCGGCTACGGCCTGGATGGTTACTGCTGTGAAGTAGGAGACCAGATTCGTGAAAAAGATCCGACTGCTAACATCAACTATGCCGGCATTGCCGTAAAGGGCCTTTTGGGCGCTTATGAACCAACCCACGCAACTGTAACCGTAGATGGCGTAACCAAGGAATATGACAACGTATGGCTTGCCCCAACCATGAACGGCCGCTACTATGGCGGTGGCCTGATGATGGGTGCTGATCAGGACCGTTTAAATCTGAATCATGAAGTTACTATTGTTGTTTACTCCGGCAAATCCAGATTCCTGGCTCTTTGTAAGTTCCCAACGGTTATCATCGGTAAACATCCCATGTTCAAGAAGACCGTTTTTGTCATGAAAGGGCATGACGTAACCGTGAAATATGATAAGCCGAAAGCTCTGCAGATTGACGGGGAAACCTTCCTGAATGTATCGGAATACTCTGTTAAAACCAAATAAGTAAATCGCAGAGGAAAGAAAAACAAAAAATAAGCACAAGAAAAAGGAGACCGCTTACGCAGTCTCCTTTTATATTATTAGGAATTTTAAAATCTTAGAACCACTTGCTTGGCGGAACAATCAGGAACTGACAGAGCCGGTCAACCGGAGTCTTCAGAAGGGTTGGAATCAGCTTGTTCAGCGGTTCATGCGGGAACAGAACCCAGTTGATAACCCGATGCAGTCCGGCACAATGGTATTTTACCAGAACGGTTCTGTTGTGGGTAAATACCTTGAAGGACTCTTCGCCGTGGTAGCCGTCTCCGTTGCCAGAGAAGCCGGTGCCATTGAACGGAACGCCCAGAATGTGCAGGATGGATGCGTTGATGGCAGCGCCGCCGGACTGAACATGCGCCAGCATATAGTCGGAAACAGCTCTGTCATAGGCATAAACGTAGAAGGCCAGTGGCTTGGCTTCCAGTCCACCAATGCCGTAACGCTTACATACGCGGTGAATGAAGTCTACTGCGTCTTCCTTGGACTTTACTTTAACAACCGGAACAACGGTGCCGAAGATTTCTTCCTGGAAACACAGGTGCTTGTCAATCAGATCCTGGTTGGCATAACCGAATTCCATAACGGTTGGTTCCAGTCTGCGGGTAGCTTCGTCAAAATGTCCGCCGAAGGTAACGTATTCCGGTTCAATGAAGGCGCGCATCTTGTTGGCGTGCTTTTCAGATACAATACCGCAGAAGCCGTCTTTCAGCTTGCCGTTCTTGTAGTCATTTTTGCGGAAGGCGTCTAAGAAGAGTTTCATGAATTCATCATAAACATCTTCGTGAATCATGAGGTAGTCAGGGTCTACACAAACCTGTCCGCCGTTGCAACCTTTGGCCCAAGCCAGAACTTCTGCTGCTTCCTTCAGATTGGCAGATTTGTCTACGTAAGTCGGGGACTTACCGCCAAGTTCCAGAATGCACGGAGAAACGTGTTCACCCTGCTGGCTCATCAGAAGAGAACCAACCGTGGTGGATCCGGTAAAGAAGGAGAAGTCAAACGGTGCCTTGAACAGGTCAGCGTTTTCATCCCGGCCGCCGGAAAGAACGGTAATATAGTTCGGGTCAAAAGCTTCTGCAATAATCATTTCCAACCAGGCAGAGGTTTTTGCAACATACCGGGAGGTCTTGAATACACAGCAGTTACCACCGGCAATAGCGCCGATCAGCGGAGCAACACCACAGAAGATTGGGAAGTTCCAAGCATTGGTAACCAGAACAACACCGTATGGGTCTCTGTAATTCATGGAGTGTGCCGGAACGTTAAATAAAGCAGCTCCGTTTCTCTTCGGTTCAGCCCATTCTTTCAGATGACGAACGGTGTCATCAATTTCAGCAAATGTGCCGGCCAATTCATAGCCCCAGGTGTCAAATGCGTTCTTGTGGTAATCTTCCCACATGGCATCCAGCAGTTCCTGCTGGTGATCTTTCATTACTTTTCTAAGCTTTTTCAGCTGCTCAATACGCCAGTCAATATCCTGGGTAATGCCGCTGTTATAATAAGCTCTCATGCCTTCCATAATTTCGGCAATTGGTCTTTTTTCAATAGCCATATTCATACTCCTATCTTGATATCTTAGAATTTCCGTGGATGAAGGAAAAATTGGTGCAACAAAACCGCCCACAACAATGGTTTTGCAATTTTTCGCTCATCACCTTAATAACTGTACAATTAATTATAGCGTTCTAAAAATATTTTAGTCAATGTTGCTAAGTAACTTTCCCTTGACAACTTTATAACGACTTTTTTGCTTTTCTTTTCCCCGGCGAGTCAGTTTCCACGCCCTTTAAGTACCAGTTGACTTTACCAGCCTGAACCGATATAATAATTCACGCGCAAGGTGCAGTACAACACAATAAAAAACATACTTTGACCTGGAGAAATACCCAAGAGGCCGAAGGGGCTCCCCTGCTAAGGGAGTAGGGCGTTTACGCGTCGCGAGGGTTCAAATCCCTCTTTCT
>CAVCCW010000013.1:0-40142 GCA_963600825.1 Bacteroidaceae bacterium
CGAATTTGCCACACAATATAGCGGCCATTGGCCAGGCGCTGACTGGGCCAGCCTTAATCTTATGGCAAATCGGCAGTAATTTGCTAGTTTGCCACAAAAATTCCACTTTCGTGTGGCAAACGAAGTATAACCACCGAATTTGCCACAAGAGCCACACAGCGCAAGTTAGAGGCGTCCAATCTGCACGGACCTGCTGTGGTCTAGAAGGAAGTATTCCAAGAAAACGACTGTGGTGCGTGCCGGAGGCGGCCGCAAAATACAAAGCTGGAGAATCCTTACACTGTGCAGGTTAGCTCCTTACGTGGCGCCGAAGTCCATCTGCAACCCCACCGACAGGGCCGCCACAGGCAGTATCGGCGCTCAGCGCGTGGAGCATTGGAAGAATCCGACTGGCAGGAAAAGGCATCCATGCTGCGCATGGAGAAATCCAGCTACAAGCTAAACAAGGAAAGGCCCAGGTTTCATGACATAGTGTCTGAAATCTGGGTCTTTGTTTTTGTTTGAATTTACCTTTTGATTTTGCTTGGATTATCTGTGAAGACTAACTGATGTATTATACAGGCCATTCAAATAACGTAATCCAACTGAATCGCCTGAGATGGGCAAAATATTCTGCCTGCAAATTATTCTGCTTCAGAAATGACTTTGGAAGCAACTACGTTGTAGTTCTTGTTGCCGGAGGTGAAGAGGCCGGTATAGTTGAAGTTTACTTTACCGTTTTCTACAACCCAGGTGCCAAGGTCATTGGTGGCAAGGCCGTTGAAGGCTTCCTGCAGCTTGCCGTTTTCCAAGTAATAGTAGAATTCACCAATCTGGGTCAGTCCGGTGGTATCCTGTACTTTGCCTTTGCTGACGTAGCATTGTTCGCCGTCAACGTCATAAAGACCTTCGTCTACCAGTTCTGCCTGACCATTAGTAATCAGGAATGTGCCATTTTCGTTTTCGGCAAAGCCGTTGTAGTCAAAGTCTACCTTACCGTCGTTTACGTAGAACCAGCCGTTGGCGTTTTTAACAATGGAAGTGGTGTCTGTGTCTACCCGTCCGTTGTTGAAGTAATACCAAACATCGTCTACATTAACCAGGCCACGGAAGTTTCCGCAGTACGGAAGGAGCACCCAACCGGTAACACCCTTATAGGTTACTTTACCCCAGTTGCCGTTTACTTCTTCAATGTAAACTTCTTCTGCATCCGGAATGACCGTCAGCTGGGTGCCATTGCTGTCTGCAATCTGGCGAACCCGCAGGTCATACCCGCCGGTGTCTACCGTGTAGTTGCCCGGAATGTAACCGTGCTCTGCAATATACTCTGCAAAGGTAAAGGTAATGTCACCTAAAATGTAAATATAACCTTGGAAGTATCCGGCGTAGCTGGATTCAGATCCGATGGTTAAGGTCTTGGTATCAAAGTTACCATGGGTCAGATGGGATTCCGAAATAGTTACCTGATTCCCGTTAATGGCTTCTACTACGGCAACGTGGCCGGAGACACCGCGGGTCCAACAGGCAATGGCGCCCAGCTTTGGCTGAGAGCCGTATTCGTAATATCCGCCGTTCTTGTTATAGTCCCACCATTTGTGTGCACTGGAAGTGCAGAGCTTTGGGCGGGTACCAAGAATTTCATAGGCACGACCCCAAGCATATGCGGTGCAGTTCGGCATGCCGTAACCGCAAGCATAAAAGGCGTTCATGGAGCTATAGTAATATTTATTAGATCTGGTAGGTGCCGTTGTTCTAGGGGTAAAGGATCCGGCTGCCGATGCAGTACTGGTGTAGCCCAGTGTTCCCAGGAGAAGAACAACTGCCATAAGGACACTGATAACAGCGCCCATACGCTGGTGTTTTTTGACTGAGGTCATAAGCTGTCTCCAATTCATAAATTCATATGTGAGGCATTATAACATGAATTCCTACAAAAAGTTACAAAAAGGTTACATTTTGTAACTTTTACCAAAGCCTCCCTAGAAAGTTTTGTAAAGTTGAGCACTTGACACAAGGTTTTAGGCAAAAAAGGGGGCGCGTTAAAAACGCGCCCAAACCTGATTCATCATGCTTCCACTTTATTCAGAGGTAGTTTCTGCTTCCGCAGCCTCCTGCGCCAAAAGAACAGCTTCTGCCTCATCGTGCTTAATCTTTAAAGCAGCAGACATCTCTTTTCTGGATTCCGGAGTAATTTCATATTTCAGGGTTGGAATGACGGCAAGTGCAAGGCCAATTCCAGCTGGTACAGTTACCAGGAACCACATCGCCCAAGAGTAGGTGGAATAATCCGCTGCAAACGAAGCGCCAGCATTCAGTGCTTCATTCATCTTAGCAATGTTAACGTCAGTATACCCAACATAGGCGAAGACATAGGCGGAAATTAAAGATGCCACACCGGAAGACAGCTTGGTAATGAAGCTTTGTCCGGAGAAGAATACGCCATCTGGGCGATATCCGGTGTGATATTCTTCGTAGTCAATACAGTCGGTAATCATAACAGACTGACATACATTTACAATGCCTTGGCCGGTTCCGCTGAGTAGAACAAGAACGCCGATAAGAGCACCCCAGCCGATTTCCTTAAAGGAGCCATCCGGCAAACCAACATAGCAAACAAACAGTAATACCATTGGGATGGCACTAAATGCGGTGCTGTTGTACAACTTCTTTACATCCCATTTTTTCATTAGGACGGGTACTATTAAGGTAGAGCCAAACATTCCCAGGGCATATCCAAGAGCAAAAATTAAAACAACAACCAGGATTTTGCCGCCTTGCAGAATATTCATCAGATTTCCGTCACAATAATAATAGGTTGCAAGGGTAATGATGATATTGTTAAACAGTGCAATGGGAGAACGCAGTACGCCGGAAATCATCAGTCTGCGGAAGGGTTTACAGGACCATACAATTTTCATGGAGTCAATGAATCCTTTGGACTGTTCTCCGTTCGTCAGCCGAACATGTTCCTTTACACCCAGGCCGGTACATTCAAAAAGCAGGCAGCCAACTGCCGTAAATGCTACCCCAACAATAATAAAGCCTTTTTGTGCATTGTCCGGCAAATGCAAAGCGCCGTTAACCCCTTGCGAGATAGCAACAATGGTTACCAAAGACATTGCAGCACCAATTGCTGCTGCAATTCTTGCCCAAGAAATCAGCTTTACACGATCTTCTTCCACTTCTGTCATACGGGAAATAACGCCCCACAGTGGAATGTCACCGACGGTGTACGTCATGCCCCAAAGGACATAGGAAATTGCGGCCCAAACAACAACAAAAATACTTTTGGTTGTTTCGCCAGCCATTTTCAGTTCGGCATAGTTACCATTAAAGAAAGCTGCGCAAGTAATAATGAAAATTGCCAATGGCGCATACATTAAATATGGTTTGCATTTACCATGTTTACTGTGTGTATGGTCTACAATAACGCCCATCATTGGGTCATTAATTGCATCCCAAACCCGGGCCAGTGCAAAAATCCAGCCCAGTGCAACGGCAGGCAGACAGATTACATTCTGAAAATAGAAATACAATCCGGTGTTAACAACATTATAAATAATGTTCTGTCCGGCCATTCCGACCAGATACATTCTGGCCTCTTTTTTTGTGTACGTTCTTAATTGATCCAAGTAGAAAGTCTCCTTTTCTAAATTTTATCCGAAATAATACCTTCTTCATTTTATCGGAAAAGGTACGCAGTAGCAAGGCTTGTTCCACTTCCTGAAAATAGGCTGAAGTAACTCGCCTGTGCTGTTCAAATTCTGTTCACATCTCGTTCAAAAGTGGCCTATATAATCCTCGGAGTGATAATAAGGGAAAGGAGGCACACAGAATGACGGAAGTGGCTGCTCCACGTGTAAGAACTGCATCGCCGAAGAAGACGAAAAAGACCGCAAAGCGGACGAATTCCTTCACCCTTTTCCTGATTCAGAAAGGCTTCAGCGCCATCCGAAGTTCCTGGAAAAACGCCAGTCAGACCAGAAAAGCCATTTTCAGCACCGTTTATGCACTTCTGTTCCTCCTGATCATTGTTGCCTGCTTTGCCAGCTGTAGCCGGGAATCTGTTAGCCCGTCATTGGTTTTTGACCGTTCTAAAGACGGCAGCTCCATTGTGCTGAATGACACCACCTATGAACCCTACGGCACCGTTTCCGCCGATACCAAGATGGAACTCGTCGGGTATTGCGAAGGCGCCACAGATTATCATGTATACCAATTAAAACGATACGACACCGATGCGCTGATTGTGGTTGCCTCCATTTTTTCGGAATCCGACCACTATGACGTGTACCGTGCCACGGATAGCCTGAAGCATCCGCGTTGTGTCACTGTTCTTTAAAGTGGAATCTTCTACCTTTCCCGTTGCAAAAGAGAGGGACCCTGCTTGATGGCAGGGTCCCTTTTGCTATTAGTTTGTTTTTATACATCCAGCTCCGTAACTTCCTTCGGATACTCTCTGGTTTCGTCTGGGCCGTGAAGCGGGTTCCACACTTGAGCGAAGAACGGGTCTCCTTTGGCGCGGTTACCGTAGTTCCAGGAGGTACGTTCACAGACGTCACACCAGTGTCCGCCTTCCAGGATTAGTCGTGGGCTTCCAGTGAAAGTGTGACCAAACTGGCACTTATAGGTCAGCGGAGTAGTCCAGTCACCAGTGGTCATGGAGTCAGAAAGAAGTTCTCCACCGCGGAAGGCCACGGCTTTCTTCATATCCTCATAATTCAGCTCTGATTCCGGTTTTGTTTCGTCATAACCATGGTCTAGATGACTAACTGTGTCCCAATCCGTCCAGCGCTTGAAGTCCTTCAATTCTGCGGGCTGTTCCTCCCAGCGCTTTTTACCGCCCCAATAGGCATCAATATGGTCAACAACGTTATCCTTAATGAAGTGGACTGTGCCATGTTCGCCAGTCTTAAATTTCTTGAAAGTCATATTTAAGAGACCTGCCACCAGTTTTTGACCACCAGGCAGCTTACAAATGGCTTTAAAAGCAGGAGCAACAGGGCCAAGACCTTTCAGGTAACAATCATAATAATATTGAATGCCATCATTTTGGAAATGAAGATAATCATCCAGTTTTTTGGAGTCTTCATAGTAGTGCCCGTGGAAGTTCAGGGTAGCTATTTCACGTGGCTTTAAGATAAGCCCCAAATCAGTAATCCCAAGGGCGCCATACAAATACTCATACATGCTGTAGGTATCCGTACGTGCAGCAGGACCACCGCCGATGTTGTAAATATGGCCCCAGAAACTCTGATCCAAAGTGCCCTGTGTTTCAAAGGCAGCCAGGTTTCTCATGCAAATACCGGAATCAAGATCCGAGCAGTATTCAAGCACATTGTTCAGGCAGTTATGGAATTGAATGGCATCACGAATTTCAGACATAGCCGGACCAATGATACCGGTTTGCCGCAAGCTGACCCAATATTTCAATCCGGATTCAATCACATAGCGTTCAGATGCAACTTTAGAAACAGCATAGTAGTCAAACATAGACGGTTTAATCGGGTCACCTACACGTCCCCAATGAATTGGCGGCATACGGTCACCAGTTTCAGCAACCGTGCCAATATAAACAAACTTGGTGGTATCCTGTTGGCCAACCGCCTTAATTGCTTCAATCAGGTTTTTAGTGCCGCCGTAGTTAGCCTGCATGGCCTTTTTAGGATAATAGTCAGCAGCTGGAGAAACGAATGCAGCAATGTGCAATACAACGGCTGCATTCTTAACACACTTTTTACAGTCTTCAAAGTTAGTTAAATCGCCCCAGACAATTTCCAAATTTTCCTTATCTTTATAGGGTTCCAGTTCCTTATGGTTCTTTTCCGAGTCTCTGGCAAGAATACGAATGTTATAGAGCCATCCGTCTTTGATCATTACTTTTAAAGATTCCATACCCATGCCGCCGGTGGCACCGGTAACGAAGATAATAGGTTTACTCATCAGTTATTCTCCTTTCATAGAAATGACTTCTGTCCTGCCCTGAAGAATGGCTTGGCTCAGTTTCATGGAATCGCCAATTGCAGCGTCAATGTCATCCGGCTGAACACCAAGAGGGGCACAGCCTAAGTCTTTGTCAATAAAAAGTTCCGCACATTGCATATCAGTGAATTTCAGCATGTTCAGGCCGCCCTGAATCCCTCTCTTCTTATAGTCAAGGACCACAGAAAGAGAACCAACGGTATACAACCAGTTAGGAATGGTAACCACCTTCTTGTGCTTGTAGCCCATAGCCTTTGCACTAACATCAATCAGCTGTTTCCAAGTATAGTTGTAATAGCCGATTGGGTAACAGTTACCACCCTTGTTGATTTCAATGCCACCGGCAATGGCCTCTCCTACCTGCTGAACGGTAACCATGGTAGAGCCGCCCTGCGGATAAAACACAAATGGCATTTTACCGTCTATCATTTTTGCTAAGAAAACCCATACTGGCTTTCGGCCCGGCTGTGCGCCGAAGATATATGGCAGTTCCAGGACAGCCACATCAAAATCAGGTCCAGCAGCTGCCATAGCAGCTTCTTCCTGATCCAAGCGAGAGCGAATGTACGGGTGATTCTGACGGAGGTTCAAGTCTGGTTTAACCTTAGCAAAATAAGCAAAATAGGACCCACAAATAACGGAGTGCTTAATACCGGCTTTTTTGGCAAGCGCCAGCAATCTCTTAACCGGGTCAATGTTATACTTCTTGTAGAGGTCATAAATAGGCGCCGGGCCTTCTACACGTTCATCCACACCCGCGGCAAATACAAAGCCTTCGCATCCATCCATGTAACCAAGAATTTCTTCATCTGACATTTCCAAATAGTTGCCAAATTCCACTTTCATTTCTGGCGGCAGTTCTGCTCCTGGAGGAATCGGTGGCAGAGCCAGCGTTATAACATCGTGGCCTCGGTCAATTAATTCCTTGGCTCCCTGGGAACCCAAGAGACCGGTTCCACCAATCATAAAAACTTTCATACAGTTGCTCCTTTCAATTCTAATCTTTCGTGGCGCTTTGACAGCGCCTTTCTTCTCCTTTATAATATTCAACACAGTGTCGATTTAGCAAACATCAGTTGCATTTACAAAGTTGTGAAGTCGACAAATGATTATTGTCTGTTGAGTTGGTGACAAATTATGGAAAATCAACGAGTTCGCATTACCAAAAAAATGCTAACCGATAGTCTTCTTTACTGGATGCAACAAAAGCCAATTGAGCATATTACCGTCAAGGAAATTTGTGAACATGCAGAGCTGAATCGCTCCACTTTTTATCTTCACTATACAGATCAGTATGACCTGCTGACCGCCGTGGAAAATATCGTCATTTCTGATACCATGGAGTGCTTTGCCTCGGTCAGTCCGGACGCCAGCACCAAGCAGTTCATTGTGACCTTTTTGAGTCACGTGCAGGCCAACCAAGTTCTTTTTCAGACAACGCTCTGTCAGCCAAACCGTGAATCTTTTCGAAAGCGCTTCATCAACGAGGCTTTGGTCTATTTGCGGGAAGGCATTGGATTAACCCTGGGTGGCGAAAAAGAAGAGTACACCCTTACCTTTCTGCTCCGAGGATCCCTGGCCATCATCCAGCAGTGGATTGAATCCAGCTTTAATATGTCTGTTGACAGTCTGGCCAACCTAATATACCGTCTCTGTGACAACGCCATTAAAGGCGAACTGTAAAGTAAAAAAAGAAAAGGCCTGCCCGGTGGGTAGGTCTTTTCTTCTTATTAAGATTATTTACTTTTCTTTTTCAGGCGATTCAGCCGCTTATTCAAGGTTAAAAGCTCTTGCTTGGTGAAGCTGATGTCTGCCATGGCCGCCATGCGGGTGGCGCGGATGACGGTGAAGCCACCCATCATGCCCCAAGCGCCCTTGGCCAGGGTTTTCATTCCGGAAAGCTTCTTGAGAGGATTGCTTTTTGGAGCTTTTCCTGTGGAGGTATCTGCATTCGTGGTTACATCTGTAGCAGAGGGGCTCTTGCCGGCAGCTTTCTTGTCCTTGACCAGGTGAATGCCTTTTTTGGCAAAGAGGTTGAAAACCAGGGCCATGGCCGCGGGATTCTTTGACAGCTCCGCAAGGGTATCATTCAAAGAGTAATAGCCGTCCTTTTCGGTAATGTCAAACCAGTTCAGAACAGCGCCCTGCTCATGCAGGATGTAGTCCGGATTGGGGTCCGATACCTTGCGGATGTGGCTTTCGTCCACGCAGTCACCCGCAACGGCCTTCAAAGTGGTTTCCCCTTCGTTGGGCACTTCAAAGTAGAAAAAGTGCTGCGGTTCCGTCTTGGTGCCGAGGCTCTTGCCGTCGGCAAACAGCTCAACGGTCGGCTGGTTGGAATAAACGGTTACCTTTGTAACCGCTTCTGTCCGATCAATGTAGCGTTTGCCACAAAGGTGGACAAACGGTTCATCGGACAGCCAGGCTTTATACGCATAAAAAGAGTCCTTCTTATACGTGCGGTCAAAGGTAACTAAGCCCTTGTGGTTCTGACCGTTTTCGCCGCCCTCGGCCCGTGCGTCGGCGCCGAAGTCAAACATATTCCAAACGTGGGAAGCCCAAATGTAGTTCCGTGTAAACAACTGTCTAATCAGTTCTTCATGGTAATACGCCTGGTATTCTTCCGTATAGTCCCCTTGCGTTGGCTTACTGGTGTGCCAGTTCAAGGCTTCACAGCCATATTCGGAAATACCAACCGGGATATCCGGATACTGTTTGTGGTAGTCATCAAAGAATGGGCCATTCATATCCGTGGTGCCGCCATACCAACCAAAGTAGTGGTTCCAGGAAAGAACATCCGGAATTTTTAGCAATGGATGATCCTTGGCTGTCATGGTCAGTACTGCCATGGTGGTTTTCCGGGTCGGGTCCATTTTATGGCACAGGTCATTTAGGTCCTTATGATTTTTAATCAAGCTATCAGAAGCCGTACCCATGGTAATTTCATTGGACAAGCCCCAAACTACAATGCTTGGATGATTATAGTTTTGCGCTACCAGTTCAGTCATTTGAGAAATGGTATTGTCATATCCGGTATCCATGTGTTTGGAAATATAAGGAATTTCCGCCCAGATAATCAACCCGTTTTCATCACAAAGATCATAAAAATACTGGTCATGCTGATAATGGGCCAAACGAATGGTTGTGGCCCCAACTTCCTTAATCAGCTCCATGTCTTCCCGGTGATGTTCCGGCAGCAGTGCATTACCAATGCCCTTGCGGTCCTGGTGCCGAGATACACCGTGCAACGGATATGGCTGTCCATTCAGATAAAAGCCATCATTCTTCGTAATTTCAAACGTGCGGCAACCAAACCGGGTGGTTACAGTGTCAATTACGCCGTGCGAGGTACACACTAGGTCTGCAGAAGCAGTGTAAAGGTATGGATCTTTACGGCCGTTCCACAGGTGTACCTGTGGAATGCTGATTTTTGCGGTAGCTACGTAGTTTTCCGTGGTGGTTTCTGCTGTTCCGACAGTGTTCCCTTCTGCGTCAGAAACCGTAAATACTACTTTGCGGCCGTCCTTCGGCGCTGTAACATATGCTTTCAGTTCTACCTCGGCATCGGTGCCCTTAATAACAGGAGTAACCTGGATTCCGGGAGCACCGTAATAATCCAGATCAAAGTGGGCATGGTGTACACCGATGGCGTACACATTCCGATAAATACCGCCATAGAAGGTAAAGTCTGCCGTCTGCGGATACACCCGGTTATTCGGCGCATTGTCTACAGCCACTACAAATACGTTGTGATCTTCCAGGAAATCGGTGATATTAGCTCGCCAGGTGGAATAGCCACCATCATGCTCCGCCACCTTCTTGCCATTCACGTACAGGGTGGCGCTGGAGTTGGTTCCGCGGAATTCCAGGTAAACCTTCTGGCCTTCCGGCAGATCCACCCGGTCCATTTCTTTTCTGTAATAACAGGTGCCACGGTAATAGTCGTTTCCGCCGTCCTGCCCGTCTACCGCGTTCCAGGTGTGCGGCAGGGTGACGGATTCTAAATCTGCCGGCTGCGGATTTTCCAAAAAATTGGATTTGGAAAAGGACCAGCCGTCATTTAAAAGTTGAATATTTCTCATTCGTCTTCTCCTTTGGTTACTTCGGTGACAACCTCTTCCAGAATGGGTTCAGCTTCGGCAGCCTGTTCCCGACGTTCAGCCAGGATGCGGGCATTTTCTTCTACGCGTTCTCTGGTTAGCGGATACAGCCAAATTAAGAAGAGTAAGCTAAGGCCGAAAGAAATGGCCGGCAGTAAGCAGGTTGCGTTATAAATGCCAAGGGTAACATCTGGGTCAAACTGCGTTGCCTGTGTATAGCCAATAGCGCTCAGACTCCAGCCACAAATGCCGGTGCCCAGGGCTTGACCCATTTTGCGAGAGAAGGAGTAAACGGAATAAACGTTGCCGTCTTCTCTGGTCCCGGTTTGCACTTCCATATCATCAATAACGTCAGTAATCATAGCCCAGCAAATCAGGCCGATTACAAAGACGCCGGTATAGCCCAGGCCGTACAGAACAACGAAGATCCATACGTTGGTTACCTTCAGGAAGTAAGCAAGTAAGAAGAAGATTGTTCCTATGGAAAGGCCGATGATACCCAGGCGTTTCCGACCCACTTTAATGGACAGCTTGGTCATGAAAGGAGCCAGGAAGAACATGGGTACGGCTGCCACAATCGTGGCGATGGACTGTGCCGCGGGATTGCGGAAGTAGTTCGGGAAAATATAGGAAGACAATCCGGAAGTGACATTCTGGGAAATCAGCATAAAGAAGGTGCTTAAGATAATACCCAAAAGTGCACGGTTGGAAAGCCAGCCTTTGACCAGTGCTTTCAGGTCAAACTTTTCGGTCTTTTGCGGTACAACAAAACGTTCTGTTGTCAGGTTGTAGCAGAGCATGTAAGCGCCGACGGCCAGGACAGAGCAAATTGCCGCCACTATGGTAACGCGGCTGGCAGACAGCACTTTGTTTCCGGCATCATCTGTGTAATAAATAACCACCGGAAGGACAACCGATACCAGGCCGGCCGCGACACCCGCTCCGGCACTTCTCCAAGTGGATAACGAGGCTCTGTCCTTTGGATCCTGCGAGATGGCGGAAGCCATAGACCCGTATGGAATGTTTACGCCGGTGTAGCAAACGCTGGTCCAAAGGGCATAGGTTACAAACATCCAAATGACTTTAAACCACATGGGCATGTTGGCAAACCAGCTGGCATACATCAGGAAACTGGCCAGCGCAACCGGTCCCGCCATCCGCTTGATCCAGGGGGAAAATTTCCCCTTGGCCGTCGGTTTGGAGCGGTCCACAATCTGTCCCATGGTAACGTCTGTAAAAGCATCCAGAATTTTAACCACCATCATCATGGTGCCGACCAGGGCACTGGATACGCCCATGACGTCGGTATAAAACTTTAATAATACGAACGAGGCTAATATAAAGGTGAGATCGTTTCCGCAGTCACCAAACATATAGCCGACTTTATCTTTTATGCCAAAGGGTTTTACTTGAATTGCGGGGGTTTGCTGTTCCTGTTTCATAGCAGTCAACTCCGTTTCTTTTTATCCTCTGATTTCTTTTACTAAACTCCTTGCTTCCTGGCAAAGGCGGGTAATTTCCGCAAAGTTGCCATCTTTAATTAGTTGTCCTTTCACCATCCAGCTTCCGCCGCAGGCTAACACTGCCGGACAGGACAGATAGTCTTTTAAGTTGGCCGGACTGATGCCGCCGGTCGGCATGAATTTTACGTTGCGGTAGGGCGCCGAAATGGCCTTAATGAAGGCCACGCCGCCGGACTGCTCTGCCGGGAAGAATTTCAGGACATCCAGGCCGAAGCCGAGGCCTGCCTCTACTTCGGACGGGGTGCAAACGCCCGGGGTAACCGGGATGTTGTTATCCAGACAGAATTCCACCACTTCCGGGTTCGTCCCCGGGCTGACGATGAATTTTGCCCCGGCAGACACGGCGCGGTTGGCCTGTTCTGCAGAAAGGACGGTTCCGGCGCCAATCAGCATTTCCGGATGCTGTTTGGTCATTTGCCGAATGCTTTCTTCTGCGGCATCTGTCCGGAAGGTAACCTCCGCCAACGGCAAACCGCCCTCCAATAGTGCGTCTGCCAAGGGGAGTGCATCTTTTGCGTCATCTAAAACAACAACCGGAACCACTCCGTACTTGGCAAACTGTTCCAATACTTCATTCATGATTATATTCCTCCTTTCTTAGTTCATCTGAAAAAATGTTAACGCATTTTGATAGGAAATCCGTTCTACCAAATTCCCTAAAAATTCTTCATCAAACGGGTATTCCCCGTTTTCTACTTTGTTGCCGATCCAGTTGCACAAAATACGTCGGAAATATTCGTGTCTTGGGAATGACAAAAAGCTTCTGGAGTCAGTTACCATGCCGACGAACTGTGTCAGTGCACCATTTTCGGCGTACGCGTTCAGCTGACGTTCCATGCCGGCCTTAGTGTCACAGAACCACCAGGCAGCGCCCAGTTGCACTTTGCCCGGCGTGGTGCCGTCAAAGAAATTGCCCGCCATGGAAGCCAGCATTTCGGTGTCTCTTCCGTTCAGGTTGTACAGAATGGTTTTGGGTAATTCGTTGGTTTTGTCGGCCTCATTCAGCAGGGCCGCAAGCGGGGCGGCGTAGCTGATGTCATCAGCGGAGTCAAAGCCGCAGTCGGCCCCAATGCTGGCAAAGCGGCGGCTGGAATTGTTGCGCAGCGCACCAATATGCAATTGCATAACCCAGTCTGCCTTATGGTATTCCTTGGCAAGGAATACCATAACCGCGCTGCGGAACTTAGCCTCTTCCGCTTTCGTCAGGGAAGAGCCTGCCAGCCGCTTTGCAAAAGCAGCATCCGCTTCTTCCTCTGAAGTGGCGGTATAAATGCAACCTTCCAGGGAATGGTCACTGGCTTTGCAGCCGGTTTCCCGGAAGAAGCGGATGCGGGCCGCCAGGGCCATTTTCAGGTCCTGATACGTGTGGATTTCCAGGCCCGCGGCGGCCCCTAGGCGCTGCAGGTACGCCGGATAATCCGGTGCTGCAATCTTCATTGCCCGCTCCGGCCGGAAGGTCGGGCGCACAAAGAAGCGCGTTTCCTCTTTTTGTAGTAACTGGTGATACCGCAGATCATCTGCCGGATCATCCGTGGTGCAAAGTTGCTTTACGTTCATACGGGCCAGCAGATTGCGAACGGAATATTCCTCCGTCTGCAGCGCCGCAGTGGCCTGCTCATAAATGGCGTCCGCCGTTACGCCGGAAAGCGGGGTACGGATGTCAAAGTACCGTTGCAATTCCATATGCGTCCAGTGATACTGCGGATTGCCAAACAGCTGCGGCAGAATAGCGGCATACGCATCATACTTTTCCTTATCCTCTGCCGCACCGGTAATCCGCTCTTCCGGCACGCCGACCGCCCGCATGGCACGCCACTTATAGTGGTCTCCTGCCAGCCAGGCCTGTCCCAGATTCCGGAAACACCCGTCCTCATAAATTTCCTGCGGACTTAAATGGTTATGAAAATCAATAATCGGTTTGTTTTCTGCATACTTATGAAACAGCAATTTAGCCGTTTCCGTTTCCAGCAGAAAATCCTGATCTAAAAACTCTTTCATAGTTACACTCCCGAATACGCATTGAATCCGCCATCAATCGGGATCACTGCGCCGGTTACAAAGCCGGACATCTTTTCGTTTACCAGATACAGCAGGGTGCCATTCAGCTCTTCAGCATCGCCAAAGCGGCCCATCGGCGTAGCGGCCAGAATTTTTTCTGTCCGTGGCGTGGCCTTGCCTTCGGCATCAAACAGCAAATCCTTGTTCTGCTTGGTTACAAAGAAGCCCGGTGCCATGGCATTCACACGGATGCCCACCTTAGAGAAATGCACGGCCAGCCACTGCGTAAAGTTGCTGATGGCCGCTTTTGCACCGGAATAGGCCGGAATCTTGGTCAGCGGCGTAAAGGCATTCATAGACGAAATATTAATAACAGTACAGTGCTCCCGTCCCAGCATATCTCTGGCAAAAACCTGGGTCGGCAACAGCGTACCAATAAAATTCAGATTGAACACAAATTCTACACCGGACTGGTCTAAGTCAAAGAAGGTAACAAGATCCTTGGCAGCTTCATCGCCAGGGAAGAAATATTCTTTGCTGGTGTTAGCACGGGCGTTGTTCCCGCCGGCGCCGTTCAGGAGAATGTCACATGGGCCGAAGTCCTGCAGCACCTGCGCATGGACGGCTTCCAGGGAATCCTTGTCCAGCACGTTGGCGGTATAGGCTTTGGCGATGTAGCCCTCTTCCCGGATTTCCTTAGCCACCTGTTCTACCGCAGCGCCGTTCAGGTCCAGGAGCGCCACCTTGGCCCCCTGCTCTGCCAGCGTTTTAGAGAACATACTGCACAGTACGCCACCCGCTCCGGTGACTACTGCTACTTTATCCTTAATATCCAAAGTGTAATCTTTCATGTTTCTTCCTCCTCAGGACATTTTTTCTACAGCTTCAAAGAGCCCGTTGATGTAGGCGGCGCCCAGGGCACGGTCATACAGACCGTAGCCTGCCCGGCCGGTTTCGTCCCAAATCATGCGCCCGTGGTCCGGCCTGACGTAGCCGTCAAATCCGCCATCATGCAGTGCCTTGACAATGGCAAACATATCTAACGAGCCATCCTTGCTCAGGTGGCCCCGCTCTTCAAAGCCATTGTCTAAAATGGCGACGTTGCGCAAATGGGCGAAATGGATTCGCCCCATTTTGGCATACTTGTAAGCCATGTGCGGCACGTCATTTTTGGCGGAACAGCCAAGGGACCCGGTACACAACGTCAGGCCGTGATGCGGGTCATCCTCCAGGGCCAGAAACCGGTCCAGGTTCTGCTCATCCGTAATAATCCGCGGCAGGCCAAAAATACTCCAGCATGGGTCATCTTCGTGAATGGCCATGTTGACGTCACATTCCGCTGCCACCGGGATAATTTTGTGAATGAAGTAGGCCAGATTATCCCACAGGTCTTCTTCCGTCAGCTTCTGATATTCAGCCACTACGGCAGCCAGCTCTTCTCTGGTATAACTGGCATCCCAGCCAGGCAGCGTCAGGTCACTGTCCCCATTGAGCGGATTAACCTTATCCACTTCCTCCTGGTAATACGCCAAAGAGGTGGAACCATCCGGCAGCACGTGATTTAACGTGGTGCGGGTCCAGTCAAACACCGGCATAAAGTTATAGCAAACACATTTGACACCGGCTTCTGCCACACGGCGAATATTTTCACAGTAATTTTCAATCAGCCGGTCCCTGGTTGGCTTCCCAAGTTTAATGTCTTCATGCACCGGAATACTTTCAATGACTTCAAAATGCAATCCGGCTGCTTCCGTCTGCTGCTTTAAATCGGCAATGCTTTCCCGACTCCAGACTTCTCCAACAGGAACATCATAAACAGCGGTAACAATGCTATCCATATTGGGAATCTGTTTGATTTTTTCAAGAGTGACTGCATCGCCTGGACCATACCAGCGGAACGATAATTTCATACTTGTTCTCCTTTGTTGCTGTAATTTTTCTCTTCTTTTACAGGTCTCTTTTATTTTACAACTTCATTCTATTTTTTCCTTCCTAAAATAAGAATTGCATCCAGAGCACAAAACATTGCATAATGGAGACAAGGATTGCTTTTGCAAACTGGTTTTTTATAAGATGCTAAGGGAGGCTTTCGTCATGCAAGGGCTGATCAACCAGTTCTCTTACCGACAGTGTATGGAAGGGAACACCATGGAAATTTTCCATTACAAAGGGGACCTTTCCTATGGCCGGGTAAAGCCGCACGCGCACACCCATTATGAATTTTATTTTTTCCTTGCCGGCGATGCATTTTACACGGTTGGAAACAAGCGATTTCACTTGGAACCAGGGGATTTTCTGATCATTGAACCGGAAAAACTGCACTTCCCGGAAATTACCTTTTCCAAAGACAATGATAAGCCGTATGAGCGGGTTGTCATCTGGGTTTCTTTGGATTATTTAAAGGAACTGGAAGCGGTCAGCCAGACCATTCAGAGCATTATGCAATCCGTGGCTAAAAGTGGTTCCTGCCATTACCGGCCCGGTACGGAAGCGCGGCAACGCATTGTCTCCATTTTGGAAGAAATGACCCACGAACAGGAGGAGCAAGGCTCCGATTACGAATTTTATATGGGCACGCTGTTTTCCCAATTGCTGATCCAGATTAACCGGATTATCCACACACGGAAAACTTTTCAGAAAAACAGTCCCACTAAAAACCTGTACTCCGAAGTGGTGCGGTACATCCACAGTAACATTGAAAAACCGCTGAGCCTGGACGATTTAGCTTCGGAATTTTACGTCAGTCGCAGCTATATTTCCCGGGTATTCCGCCAGCACTTGGACATTTCCGTGCACCAGTACGTGCTGCGGTTAAAGCTGGACCGGGCCCTTGGGGACATTGCTAAAGGAGCTTCCCTGTCGGAAGCCGCCATGAATTATGGCTTTGAAAATTATTCCACCTTTTACCGCCTGTGCCGGAAGGAGTTCAACCTTTCTCCGCGGCAACTGGTAAACCAGATTCATGTGGACCAGATTCATGCGGACCAAACCTCTGCGGACTAATTATCTACGGGACCTTCCCGCAAGTTATACACCTATGCAAGCCTTATACAAATAAGAAAGGACCTGAAGTTATGGATTTAAAACTACGTGATACTTACACTTATGACGCTGTTTCCCTTGGGGAAATTATGCTGCGCCTGGATCCGGGCGAGGGACGGATTCGCACTGCACGACAATTTCGCGCTTGGGAAGGCGGCGGAGAATACAATGTTGTCCGCGGTTTACGGCGCTGCTTCGGTCTGAAGACGGCCTGCATTACCGCCTTTGCGGACAACGAAGTGGGCAAACTAATGGAGGATTTCATTTTGCAGGGCGGCGTAGACACGGCCCTGATCAAATGGATGCCGACGGACGGCATTGGCCGGGTTTGCCGCAACGGTCTGAACTTCACCGAACGCGGATTTGGCGTTCGGGGTGCCGTTGGCTGTTCCGACCGTGCCAACACGGCCATTTCCAAAGCCACCCCGGAAGACTTTGATTTTGAATACATCTTCGGTACCTTAGGCGTCCGTTGGCTCCATACCGGAGGCATCTACGCCGCCCTGTCAGAGCAGTCCTGTGAAACAGTACTGGCAGCTATTAAGACTGCCAAAAAATACGGTACCGTGGTTTCCTATGATTTAAACTATCGGCCCTCCATGTGGTCCGCCATCGGCGGCCTGGAAAAAGCCAGAGAAGTCAATCAGGAAATTGCCAAATATGTAGACGTCATGATTGGCAATGAGGAAGACTTCACTGCCTGCCTTGGCTTTGAAATTGAAGGCAATGACAAAGACCTGAAACAGTTAAATTTGGCCGGCTATGAAAAGATGATTAACCAGGCCGCCAAGACGTATCCGAATTTCAAGGCAGTAGCCACTACCCTGCGGGAAGTCAAAACAGCAACCGTAAACGACTGGTCTGCCATCTGCTGGGCAGACGGCACCGTCTATAAAGCCAAGGATTACAAAGGCCTTGAAATTCTGGACCGCGTCGGCGGCGGAGACTCCTTTGCTTCGGGCCTCATCTACGGCCTGATGGCCACCGGTGACCCGGAACTGGCCGTCAATTATGGCGCAGCGCATGGCGCGCTGGCCATGACCACTCCCGGAGATACCACCATGGCCTCCAAGACCGAAGTGGAGGCCCTCATGGGCGGCGGCTCCGCCCGCGTAAAGCGCTAAGCTACACCACCAAATTCACAGATGAGAAAAAGACCGCAGCCGCTGATTTTTTCAGCTGCCTGCGGTCTTTTTGCGGAAAGTTTGTAGTATAATAAGGCATCCTTCAAAAGCAGAAAGGCAAAAGTATGTTGCAAATCAAGGAAATTAGAAAAGAATACCGGACCGGGGACCTGGTCCAGCAGGCCTTGGATGGCGTTTCCCTGAACTTAAGGGACAACGAATTCTTGGCCGTGCTGGGCCCGTCCGGGTCCGGTAAAACCACCCTGTTGAATGTCATCGGCGGACTGGATCGGTATGATTCCGGAGACCTGATTATTGATGGCATTTCTACTAAGGAATATAACGACCGGGACTGGGATTCCTACCGGAATCATACCATCGGCTTCGTGTTTCAAAGTTACAACTTAATCCCGCATCAGAGCGTACTTGCCAATGTAGAGCTGGCGCTGACCATCAGCGGGGTTAGCGCCACCGAACGCAAGGCGCGTGCTCTTCAGGCACTGGACGAAGTCGGCCTGAAGGAGCAGGCACACAAGAAGCCGAACCAGCTGTCCGGCGGGCAGATGCAACGGGTGGCCATTGCCAGAGCACTGGTCAACAATCCGCGGATTCTGTTGGCAGATGAACCTACCGGTGCGCTGGATTCCGAAACCAGCATTCAGGTCATGGAACTGTTAAAGCAGGTTGCTAAAGACCGTCTTGTTGTCATGGTTACCCATAACCCGGAACTGGCCGACCAGTATGCCAACCGGATTGTACGTCTGAAAGACGGTCGGATTATAGATGACTCCAATCCGTATGAAGTAACGGAAAAGTTGCCGTCCCGTCACGAAAACATGGGGCACAGCGCCATGGGTTTCCTGACGGCACTGGCCCTTTCCATTGGAAACCTGCGCACCAAAATCGGTCGCACCACGCTGACCAGCTTTGCCGGATCCATCGGAATCATCGGCATTGCGCTGATTTTGGCCTTTTCCACCGGCGTCAACAATTACATTACGCAATTGCAAAAAGACACCATGATGTCTTACCCGGTCAGCATCCAGTCAGAATCAATAGACGTAAACAGCCTTGTGCAATCCTCTTCGGAGGCAACACAACAAACGGAACATGCGGATGACGGCAATTTATATTCAAACGGGTCTGATTTGCAAGGCCAGGCCTCTATGAATCTCAGCATGTCCGAAAACAATCTGACTGCTTTCAAAAAATATCTGGATGACCCTAACAGTGAAATCCAGCAATATATAGGAGAAGGCGGCATTGTTTATACTTATGGCGTTTCTTTTAAGGCCTATACCTATGACACCAATGGAATCCTGGTAGATACGGATGATGTTTATATTGACCAGGATGAACAGTCAAATGGCTCTTCCGTTATGTCTTCCCTATTGGGGCAGAGTAGCGCAGCCACCAACTTCAGCCAAATGCTTCCAGGCAATGGAGATCAATTGGTCAGCGATGCAGTCATGGACTCCTATGATGTTGTCTACGGATCCTGGCCAACCGCCTACAATGAAGTGGTACTGGTTGTCAATAACAACAATGAACTATCCTTAACCACATTGTATTCCTTAGGATATCTTCCGGCAGAAGAATACAATGACTTAATGACACAAATTAATAACCAGGAAGATGTTACTATCCCCAGTTACACCCTGTCCTATGACAGCCTTCGGAATAAAACCTTTTACGTCACGCCTGCCTGTGACCAATATCACCTGCAGTCCGATGGCACCTACAGTTACATTGCCAACAACGGCACTTTACTGAAAGCCATTATGGACTCCGAAATCAAGGTTAAAGTGGTCGGCATAGTAAAAG
The DNA here is from genome assembly GCA_963600825.1 of Bacteroidaceae bacterium. GTDB lineage: Bacteria > Bacillota > Clostridia > Oscillospirales > Acutalibacteraceae > RUG420. The sequence continues at coordinate 19,573 of CAVCCW010000013.1, forward strand.
CACACGAAGATGCGGACGTTACCATTGGCGGTACCGTTGGTTACACCAAAGCACTTTCCGATTACATTATCAATTACACTGACAACAGTGACATTGTAAAAGCACAAAAAGAAGACCCGGACACGAATGTTCTGACGGGCAAGAGCTTTGCTTCGGAGCAGGAAGAGACTGACTCGCTCAGCTCCTATGCCTCCGCCCTTGGCGTGGATGACTCTTTAACCAGCTTGTACAGTTCTTTCGCAGAAACAAGCAGTTATGAAAATAACCTGAGTACCTTTGGGGTAGTGGATCCTGACTCGCCCAGCGGCATCAACATTTACGTTGACACCTTTGAAGACAAGGACGGCATTACCAAGTGCATTGACGACTACAATGCCACCGCCTCGGAGGATGACCAAATTGTTTATACGGATCTGGTTGGCCTGCTCCTCAGCTCCGTTACCAAAATTGTGAACGCCATTTCTTACGTACTGATTGCGTTTGTGGCCGTTTCCTTAATTGTTTCGTCCATCATGATTGGGATTATTACTTATATTTCCGTGCTGGAGCGGACCAAGGAAATTGGTATTTTGCGAGCCCTGGGTGCCTCCAAGAGCAACATCAGCAACGTATTTAACGCGGAAACCTTCTTTGTCGGGCTGTTTGCCGGCGTCATCGGCGTAGTCATTGCGCAACTGCTGACCCTGCCAATTAACGCCATTTTGCACAGCCTTCTGGCAGAGGTCTCCATTTCCGCCACATTGCCGTTCTATGACGCACTGATTCTAATTGTACTTTCCGTCTTCCTGACCCTGATTGGCGGTCTGATTCCGGCCAAGAAAGCAGCCAAGAAAGATCCGGTCATTGCATTGCGGACAGAATAAGGAGAGCCATTATGTTTAGACCTATGAGACGACATAAGCAGCAATTAACAGAAGAAGAATGCATTGCCATTCTGGAGCAGGAGCCGCGCGGCGTCCTTTCCCTACTTGGGGAAGACGGTTACCCTTATGGCATTCCCCTGGACCACTGGTATTGTCCGGAAGACGGGCACTTGTATTTTCACGGTGCACAGGAAGGCCACAAGCTGGACGCCCTGCGTGCCTGCAATAAAGTTTCCTATTGTGTTTATGACAAAGGATATGTGGAACCGGGCGATTGGGCTCTTCACATCAAAAGCGTAGTGCTCTTCGGTACCATGAAAGTGGTAGAAGATCCGGAACAAGTACAAAAAATTTGCACCAATCTGGCACTGAAATTCACAGATGACCAGGAATATATTGCAAAAGAGCTGAGCAAACATACCCCAAAGGTATGCTGCCTAGAACTGATTCCGGAGCATATGACCGGAAAAGCGGTGAAAGAATCCTAAGGGAAGGATTGAGAATATGAAACTTGTTTTTGCATCAGATTCTTTTAAAGGAACGTTAAGCCAGGAAAAAATTATTTCCATTCTGACGGAAACCGCAGCGGAGAAGCTGCCGGGGTGGGAGTGCGTTGGAGTGCCCGTAGCCGACGGCGGCGAGGGCACCGTGGCGGCAGTAGTGAAAGCGGCCGGCGGACAGTTGCGGAGCGTGGCCGTACACGGCCCACGGATGGAATCCGTTACGGCAGAGTACGGGCTGTTGCCCAGCGGCAAAGCCATCATTGAAATGGCAGCTGCCAGTGGGCTTCCTATGGTTCCGGAAGCCGAGCGCAATCCGCTGGACACCACTTCCTTCGGATTTGGTGAACTGATTGCGGATGCGCTGTTGCAAGGCTGCCGGGACATCAGCGTTGCGCTGGGCGGCTCCGCCACCAACGATGGCGGCATGGGCGCCTTGCGGGCCCTGGGTTGGCAATTCCAGGACGAGCGCGGCAACAACCTGCACGGCTTTGGCCGTGAGCTTGGTTCCGTGGCGCGCATCATTTACGTAGATACTGCTAATCTGTACGTTAACGGACACACGGATATTCCATCTGAATTTAACTTAAGAAAAGCCATTATGGACACCCGTTTCACCATTATGTGTGATGTTACTAATCCGCTGTTGGGTGAACACGGAGCTACTTATACTTTTGGCCCGCAAAAGGGCGCGGATGCCGCCACCCTGGCGCAGCTGGAAGCCGGCATGGAACACTACGCCGCCTTCTGCAGCGCTTATCTTGGAAAAGATATTGCTTCTGTTCCGGGCGCCGGTGCTGCCGGTGGCCTTGGAGCCGCCTTATATGGTTTCTTAAACGGCACTATGAAAAGCGGCATTGAAACCGTGCTGGATCTGGTCAACTTCCAGGATACGCTCCGCGGCGCCACCTTCTGCATCACCGGCGAAGGAAAACTGGACAACCAGTCTTTGCACGGCAAAGTCGTTTCCGGTATTGTCCAGGCTTGCAAGGAACAGAAGGTACCTTGCCTGGCCTTAGTCGGCATTGACCAAAGCGCTGCTTTGGGCGAAGACGCCGACACCGGCCTGGAAGCTGTTTATGCCACAGCGGACCTGGCTTCCAGCCCCGAAGATTCCATGGCACAAGCCGAATACTATTATCGGCAGCAGGCTTCCAACTTAATGGAGTCCCTTCCTTTGCGTTTCCCGACCGAAGTACAGGAAGGCTGGTTTGTCATTGGACACAACGCAAAGAAAATGGCCCTTGGCAAAAAAGCCCTGATTGTCACCGGGCGCCACGCAGCGGTGGCCACCGGCGCCATTGATGATGTTATCAACGCCTTACGGAGTCAGAAGATTCCGTACGTCATTTTTGATGAAGTAGAAGAAAACCCCAGTCGGGAAACGGTCATGAAGGGCCGTGACTTCGGTCTGGCCGAAGGTGCTGATTTTGTCATCGGCATCGGCGGTGGTTCCCCATTGGACGCTGCCAAAGCCATTGCGCTTATGATGCGGCATCCGGGGCACGGAATAGAATACCTTTACGAAGGCGGGAATGACACCGCCCTGCCGGTTGTGGCCATCCCAACCACCTGCGGCACCGGATCCGAAGTCACAGGAGTGTCGGTACTGACTCGCTATGACAAGGCAACCAAAGCCAGCATCCCATTTAAAATTTATCCCACTTTGGCACTACTGGACCCACAGTATCTGCTGTTTGCAAGCCACACACTGTTAGTCCACACGGCAGTGGATGCGCTGGCTCACATGTATGAATCCTACCTGAACAGTAAGTCCACGGACTACAACAAAATGCTGGTAAAGCAGGGTCTTTCCTACTGGGTTAAAGCCAAGGATTTCTTGACCGGAGCCGCGCAGCCGGACCTGGACGACTATCAGAATCTGCTGATGGCCAGCATGTATGCAGGCCTTGCCATTGCGCAAACCGGCACCTCTATTCCGCACGCCATCAGTTATGAAATTACCTTCCATGCCGGTATTCCGCATGGACAGGCCTGCGGCTGGTTCCTGCCCGGTTACCTTGCTCAGGCTGCCAAATGCCCGGCCATTTCCAAAGACGTAGAGGACCTGCTGAAAGCCAGTGAATTTACCCTGGACACCTTACGTGATTTTATTCACACCACCTGCGGTCCCATTTCCGTTTCTAAAGAGCTGATGGAAATGGATCTTGCCCATTTGGCAGAAAACAAGGCAAAGCTGCAAACGGCTCCCTTTGCCTTAACATTAGATGATTTGAAAGGGATGTGTGTATGTTAACCAATGATTTTTTAGGAAATCAGGTCAGCCGCCTCGGCTTCGGTTGCATGCGTTACCCGCTTTTGGAAAACGGGGACATTGACGTAGCACAAACGGAACGCATGATTCGGGAAGCCAAGGCCGCCGGTGTCAATTACTTTGATACCGCCTGGCCGTATATGAGTGGTCAATCCGAAGCCATTCTTGGCAATGTATTAAATGAATATCCCAGAGACAGTTTTTTCCTTGCTGACAAATATCCGGGGCATCAAATTGCCGAAGAATACCATCCAGAAGAAATTTTTGAAAAGCAATTAAAGAGATGCCAGGTAGAGTACTTTGACTACTATCTGCTTCACAATGTTTACGAAGAAAGTTACAACACCTATGTCAGTAACAAATGGCACATTGTAGACTACTTCCTGGAGCAGAAAAAATTGGGAAGAATTAAGCACCTGGGCTTTTCCACCCATGCACAAAATTCCACCCTGTTAAAGTTCCTGGATCATTTTGAAGACGGCACCTTTGATTTCTGCCAGATACAGTTGAATTATGTGGACTGGACCTTACAGGATGCAGAAGAAAAATACCGCATTCTGGCCGAACGCGGCCTGCCCATTGTAGTAATGGAGGGCTTACGCGGCGGCAAACTGGCCTCCTATGAACCGGAAGAAGAAGCCCAGTTGAAAGCATTGCGTCCGGAAGAAAGTCCGGCGGCATGGTCCTTCCGCTGGCTCATGGAAAAGGAAAACGTCAAAGTCATTCTTTCCGGCATGAGCGCGGAAGAACAGGTCAAAGACAATTTAAAAATCTTCTCAGAAGAAAAACCTCTGAACAAAGAAGAGCACGCCTTACTGGAAGCTTTCAGCAAAAAATTCCAGAACACAGTTCCTTGTACCGGCTGTCGTTACTGCACCTCCGAATGCCCACTTCAACTGGACATTCCCCGTTTCATGACCGCCTACAATGACATCTGCTTCAACAAAAACTTTACGCTTAGAATGTCCATTGATTCCCTGCCGCAGGACAAGCAGCCCGCCGCCTGTATCGGTTGCCGCTCCTGCACCCACCTTTGCCCGCAGAACATTGACATTCCCAACGTACTGGAAGACTTAACAGCACGCCTGAACACCCTTCCCTCCTGGGCGCAAATGTGCAAAGAACGAGCCGAAATAGAAGCCGCTGCCGCTGCAAAAGAAGCAAAAGCCACAACATAACTTTCTAAAAAGCAAAAAGACACGCAGCCAACTGGTTGCGTGTCTTTTTTATTCTACTTAGCCTTCACTTAAGCCTTTTTTCCGCTGGGTAAGCCAATCCTTTGCCTTATCTGCCGTCTGGCTGATGGCATGCAGTAACTTCTTTCCGGAAGTAGTATCCGCAGAAGTTGCAGCAGTTTCTGCTTCCGCAGCGTCTGCTTCTTCATCAGGGCTACCCGGCTTATTGCCGGTATAGAGCTGATAGTAACGGCCCTTTTCGGCAATCAGGTCATCATGGCTGCCCCGCTCAATAATGCTGCCGTTTTCCAGAACCATGATGCAGTCAGAGTTCTGAACCGTGCTCAGGCGGTGCGCAATAACGAAGGTGGTACGGCCGTACATAAGGGCATCCATGCCCTGCTGTACCAGCTTTTCGGTTCTGCTGTCAATGGACGAAGTGGCTTCGTCCAAAATCAGAACCGGCGGATCTGCTACCGCCGCACGGGCAATGGCAATCAGCTGGCGCTGCCCTTGTGACAGGTTGGACCCGTCATTGGTCAGCTTGGTCTGATAGCCATCCGGCAGCGCACGAATGAATTCGTCCGCATTGGCCAGCGTGGCAGCCGCAATACATTCTTCATCGGTAGCATCCAGTCTGCCATACCGGATATTTTCCATAATAGTATCCGTAAACAGGTGGGTATCCTGCAGTACCATACCAAGGGACCGGCGCAGATCTGATTTTTTGATCTTGTTGATATTGATATTGTCATAGCGGATCTTGCCGTCCTGAATATCATAAAAGCGGTTAATCAGATTGGTAATGGTGGTCTTACCGGCACCGGTGGACCCGACAAAGGCAATCTTCTGTCCCGGTTCGGCAAACATACTGATGTGGTGCAATACAATCTTATCTTCCGTGTACCCGAAGTCTACATCGTCAAAAACAACGTTGCCCTTCATCGGATCCAGTGTAACGGTGCCGTCCTGGTGCGGATGCTTCCAGGCCCAGGTGCCGGTGCGTTCTTCGCATTCCACCAGCCCACCATGGCCGTCGTCCGTAGCGTTGACCAGTTCTACGTATCCATCATCCTTTTCCGGCTCCTGGTCCAGAAGAGCAAAAATACGTTCTGCGCCGGCCAGACCCATCATAATAGAGTTCATCTGGGAAGACAGCTGACCAATAGGAGAAGAAAAGCTCTTGTTCAGTGTCAAGAAAGAAATCAAGGTGCCTACTGTCAGCGCATAGTTGCCGCTCAGGGCCAAAATGCAGCCAATGACAGCACAAAGGACATAGGAGATATTACTTAAGTTACCGTTAATCGGCATCATAATACTGGCAATGGTTTGTGCTTTAGAAGAGGCATCAAACAGTTCGTTATTCTTTACGGTAAACTCAGCCTTGCTCTGTTCTTCATGGTTGAAAATTTTGACTACCTTTTGTCCCGTCATCATTTCTTCCACATAACCATTCACATTACCCAATTCCTTCTGTTGCTTGGCAAAATAACTTCCGGAAAGGCTGGATAACTTAATGGAAATCAGAAGCATGATGGCAATCATGACAACAGAAATCAGCGTCAGCGGTACTGACAGTACCAGCATGCTGATAAAGGTCACAATCAGCGTAAACAAGTCAGAGATTAGGTTTGGCAAGCTCTGGGAAATCAGCTGACGCAGGGTGTCTACGTCATTGGTGTACACGGACATGATGTCCCCGTGCGTGTGCTGATCAAAATATTTAATTGGCAGGGATTCCATCTTGCTGAACAGGTCTACTCTCAGCTTTCTTAAGGTTCCCTGGGTAATGAATGCGTTAATAAAGGAATACAGGAAACTGCCAACCACGCCGCCCAGCGCAACCAGCGCGGCCATTTTCATTAGATTGGCAAGCGGTCCGTAATCCGGAACGGCCTCCTGCATTAAAGGCATAATATAGTCGTCTACCAAGCTCTGCATTCCCATCATCAGTATAACCATGGAAACAGCGGAAACGACAATTCCAACTAAAACGCCAACCAGTTGGAGTTTGTAATGCCCGTAAACATATTTTAAAATCCGGCCGAACAGCTTCATTGGGTTCTTTACCTTAGGAGCTGGGGCGCGGTTTCCCGGTCCTGGACCTGGCATAGTATCATCCTCCTTCGTTAGTTAGCCTCATCAAAGTCTCCGGAACCCTTCTGCTGGGTTTCAAAGAGCTCCCGATAAAAGGTATTGGTCTTCAGCAATTCCTCGTGACTGGCAAAGCCGTTAATCCGGCCTTTATCCATGACAATAATGCGGTCTGCATCCTGAATGGAGGAAATGCGTTGTGAAACAATAATCTTGGTAACATCCGGCAAAGATTCCCGGAAGGAACGCCGGATGGAAGCATCCGTGGCCGTATCAACGGCGGAAGTGGAGTCATCCAGGATTAAAATCTTCGGATTCTTCAGCAGGGCTCTGGCAATACAAAGCCGCTGCTTCTGCCCGCCGGAAACGTTGGTACCACCCTGTTCAATGTAGGTGTTATATCCATCGGGGAAGGACTGAATAAAGTCGTCTGCACAAGCCAGCTGGCAGGCAGCACGGCATTCTTCTTCCGTAGCCTCCGGGTTACCCCAACGCAGGTTGTCCAAAATAGTGCCGCTGAACAGAACGTTCTTTTGCAGAACAACAGAAACTGCATCGCGCAGCTCTTCCAGGCCATACTCTTTTACATTATGCCCGCCGACGGAAACAGAACCCTCTGTTACGTCATACAAACGGGAAATCAGGCTGACAAAAGAAGATTTGCCGCAGCCGGTGGAGCCAATCAGGCCGATGGTTTCACCGGAATGGATGTGCAGATCAATGTCATACAATACCGGCACCGGTTCGTCCTTTTCTTCGGAAAGGCCACCGTTCTTTGCCGCTTTCCTGGCTTCTTTGTAAGCCTCAAACTCTTTCTTTTTCCGCTCTTTGAATTCCTTCTGATAGGCCTTCTTTGCGTCTTTATCCAGCGTCTTGTAATATTCTTTTTCTTCGTCTGTCATACCAACATTCGGCGGAACCGAATCCTCCTTGTCGGCATAAACCTGGCTGTGGGGATAAGAGAACTGGACCTGATCAAAATCGATGGAGCCGTCCGGTACTTCCCGGATCGGATTTTCCGGATCCACAATATCCGGCGTTTCATCCAGCACCTGGCAAATACGCCGACCGGAAGCCACAGACATAACCAGCATCATGAAGACCATAACCAGCATCATCAGGGACATTAAGCCGCTAATCAGATAGGACAACAGCGAGGTTAATTCACCAACTGCCATACTGCCCACAACAATGTAGTGTGCTGATTTCCACATGATAACAATCAGAACGCCGTAGATAGCAACCATCATTAACGGCATTAAGCCGGACATAATCATTTCTACCTGCAGGAACAGCTTGTAGATGTTGTCCGAAGCCTTGCCGAATTTCCGTTTCTCAAACTTTTCCCGAACGAAGGCTTTTACCACACGAATGGCGGAAACGTTTTCCTGAACGGAAGCGTTCAAGTCATCATATCTGTGGAACACCCGCTGGAACATTCCCGTTACCTTGCGCATTACCAGGACAGCAATGATGGCAAGGAACAGCAAAGATACCACAAAGATGGTTGAAATATGCGCATTAATGAAGAAGCACATAATAATGCTGAAAATGAAGTTGAGCGGCGCACGAATGGCAAGCCGCATGGTCATCTGATACGCATTCTGGATATTGGTAACGTCTGTTGTCATGCGAGTTACCAATCCGGCCGTGCTGAACCGGTCAATATTGGAAAAGCTGAAGGTCTGAATGTTAGCGTACATGGCCTCTCGCAGGTTTTTCCCCAGTCCGGTAGAAGCCACGGAAGCCGTCTTTCCGGCCAGAGCCCCAAGCAGCAATCCTAAGAATGCCATTACCAGCATCAATCCGCCATACTTATAAACAACGGCCAAATCGCCGGCCTGAATCCCGTCGTCAATAATAATGGCAGTAACGTACGGAATCAGGATTTCCATCAGCACTTCCAATGCTGTCAAAATGGGAGCCAGAATACTTTGTTTTTTAAATTGCTTTACATACGCAAGCAGTTTTTTAAGCATGTGTCTCCTCCTCTTCCATCATAGATTTTGTGCAGCAGCCTTCCGGATAATCTTCCGGACATTCTTTCTGATATTCCTTAAACTGGCCGCTGATTTTTTGTAACAGCTGAAGCAGGGTTTCCTTTTCCTCCGAAGACAAAACAGAGGTTAATTCCTGCTCCACCTGATTAAATTTTTCATCTGCTTCGCGGCAATGGGTCTGCCCACGTTCCGTCAGTTCCACCATTTTGACACGGCGGTCCTCTGCGCGTCCGAACATTCTGACAAAGCCCTTCGCTTCACAGCGATGCACCAGTCCCACCACCGTTGGTTGGGACAGTCGAAGCCATTTTTCCAGATCCTTCAAGGAAGATGCCCCGTGAAGTTGCAACGTTTTCAGCAACATTCCCTGAGAGGACGTAATGCCGTCTGCCTTCATGCAGGCGTCTACTTTTCTTCCTATCTGAATGGAAATGAACTTAATTTCTTTACAAATGTGGCTTTCACACCTCATAAAATCCTCCTCTCCTGCAACATTGTCAGTATTATAAGAAGCAAAAAAAACAAATTCAATAGCCAGCAATCAATATCATGCAATTAAACAAAATTTGCGCTTCTTTTTTCCTGCTTTTTGGCGATTCAGCTCTGCCACTTTTGCGCAAACTTTTAACTGTTTTTTAGGTTACGCAGTTCACTTCTCTTCCCAGATAAAGCCCGTTTTTAAGCCGCTATTGTGAACAGGCATTTATGGATGGGTATCTGCTTGTTTTGTGCAGATACCCACCCTTTTTTGTCGGCAGAAAGCCATTGCTGATAGCGATTTTGTGATGGGTATTTGCTTATTCTCTGCAAATACCCACCCTTTTTACCAGCTTTCTACTGTAAGCCATCAAAAAAAGCTGACGAGCCCATCCTTAGTGGTGGATTCGTCAGCTTTTATTTGCTTTTGGAGCCTTAACTCTGGTTTTACAGTTTGAAGTCTTCGTCAATAGCGGCGTTCAGCGCTCTGGTAACGGCGTCCTTGTCAATATCCTGGCCAATGATAACCAGACGGTTGACGCGGTCTCCATAGTAGGAGTCCCAGTCCTTTTCCAGATCCGGATATTCCTTAAACGCTTTCTTGCGTTCCTTTTCCGGAGCAGATGCCAGCCACATACCGTCCGGCTGGATGGTTACCTGGCGTCCGGCCTGTTCCAAAATGAAAGCGGCGTCCGGATTTTCATTAAACCAGATATAGCCTTTGGTACGGATAATATTGGTTGGCCACTGTTCAAAAACATTCTGCAGTTGCTTCATAAAGAACGGTTCCCGGCGTTCAAACACGAAGGTTTCAATACCGTATTCATACAGTTCGCCTTCTTCATGTTCTTCCGGATGTTCAATGGCTTCAATCCAACCGGCAGACATGATGGCGCTTTCGTAGTCAAAGCGTCCGGTGTCAAAGACCTGTTCATACGGCACTTTACCGTAGCTGGTCTCTACAATTTCAGCCTTTGGAGCAAACGCTTTAATCATGGCGCGGACCAGACCTTTTTCGTCTTCAGTTACAAGGTCGGTCTTGTTCAGGATAACAGTGTTTACGAATTCCAGCTGCTGAACCAGCAGGGAAGCAATTTCTTCATCCTCTTCGTCTTCGTCATCATCGGAAGCGTGCATTTCTTCTGCCTTGGTCAGCAGGTCCTGACCGCAGCCGAACTCGTCCTTAATGCGGGCAGCGTCAACAACGCAAACCACGTTGTCCAGTTCTACAATCGGTGGCATCTTTCTCTGCTTGGTGGATTCTGCCATCATTGTAATGGTCTGGGCAATGGGGATAGGTTCACAGATACCGGAAGCTTCAATGACAATGTAGTCATATTTTTTGCTGCAGGCCAGGTCGGAAAGCTGCTTGGCAAGGTCTTCCGACAGAGTGCAGCAAATGCAGCCGTTGGTCAGTGGAACCAGGTCACCGGTCTGTTCGGATACAGAGCCGCCGTTCTTGGCAATCAGGCGGGCGTCAATGTTGACTTCGCCGATGTCGTTGACAATAACGGCAACCTTATGCTTCCCCGGATCCGTCAGGATCTGGTTCAGCAGCGTGGTCTTGCCCGCGCCCAAATAACCGGTTACCAGCATAATTTTGCAAGGTGTATAAGGTACGTTCATTTCTTCACGTTCTTTCTATAGTTTTTTCAATCCAGTATTGTAATACAGCAGCCAAAAAAATACCATAGTCTTTTCGTTTCGTCTTGATTTTAGAATCCTTCTTTAGAATCCACCGCCGCCGTGGTGGGAACCGGAAGAGGACATGTGAATTCCACCACCGCCTCCGGGGCCGGAATCGTCATCCTGTTGCGGCCGACGAGTTTGGGTTACATGGGAGTACAGGAAGATATCATGACTGCTCCGCAAGTGCAGGCTATTATCCACTACATAACGGCTGGCATCTCTGGCGGGTCTGACCGAAATCAGCTGTCGTTTCAGAATAAGTACTACCACTACAGTGCCCATAACACCGACTACCAAAGCGGCAATGACAATGACTTTGACATCCCAACCGGAAGAGCCAACGGAAAACGACTGATCTTCATTCCAGGAATCATTCTGATTCCAGCTGTCATCCCAGGTGTCATCAGCCCAGCCGCCGGAAGAACCGCTGTTATATTGCGCTTTTGATAAGGTAATAAACTGCTGGAAAGCGGTAGTGTAATTTCCAGCAATCAGGTACGGTGTCAGCACCTGCCCCATTTCCTGAATGGTACTGTATGGGAACAGGGAAATGCCAGAGCCGCAGGTGGAAATCCAGCTGTTTCCGCTTTCATAACTACCGTCTGCATTTACGTTAACAAGGAGCAGAATGCCATCTTGGTCCGCGCCATAGCCATAACCGTTGTAATCATAAAAGTCATCTGCATAAGTTTCACGGTCATCTGGATCCAGTCCGGTGGTAGTAACAATAACCAGGTCAAACTGGTTGGTTTCCCGGAATTCCTGTAGCTTTGTATTTAATTCTTCCCGCTCCGTGTCAGACAAGACGCCTGCCTGGTCCACAATATAGGCGTGGCTGGAATCCGCGTTTTCTGCGAAGGAAAGAACGGTACCGACCGGCAGGAGGAACAAGAAAGACAGCAGGAGTGCTGCCATAAAATGCACGGAAAACGTTCTGCTTTTCATAGTAGCCCCTCCTTACAGCAAGAAATAATTAATCAGAAATCCAATCCCCGTTCCGACTGCCGCAGAGCCAAGGAAGGAAGCTGCCGCGTACAGGGCTAACCGCTTTTTGTCTGTCGGTAGGTTGCCAACAAACTTGCCGGTTTGTCCATTCATGGCAAAGGTATATTGCTGTCCGTTCCAAGTGGTATTCAACAGCCAGACCGGGAGGAGCGCATATTTGACTTTGCCGTTGGTTACCTGCACATGGGAACCGGTAGGCATAATGCTGTCATACGGTTGCGTAATGGTGGACCGAAGCACGTCTTCCGTGGACTGTTTCACCCGTGCGTTCACGCGCGGTTCACAGTCCTGACGGGAGACGTCATACTTGTCCGCCAAATAACCCGCAAAATAGGCCGTTTGGAAATCTACCGCTTCGGAAAAATCAAAAGGCTCCAAAGAATCCATTAAATCATCGGCCATTTTGGCGGACGCATCCACCGGAATGTCGGTAAAGTCAACGGTGCCCTCCCGGTAAATGTTGAAATAACTGGTTTCCGTATAGTCATATTCGTGGTCTGACCAATGGCGAACACGGGTACCCTCGTAAGTTACCTGTCCGTCCGCTTCGGCATCAAAAATCCAGAATGGCACGTAAATTCCCTTGATTTCATCAATATGATTTTGGGATTTAAACACTTTCGGCAGCAGGCGTTTTCCTTCCAAATGCTTTGCAAGAGCCGCTTTGGCTTCGTCCTTATCTACCTTAAACGGAATAATCTTATCCGGGCGCAATCCGCCTGCAAATTGCTCCGATATGGTAACCGGATTTCCGCAAAACGGGCAGGTGGTTGCGCCGGTTGCTGCATCGCCGATAATTTCGCCGCCACAGGAGTTGCAGATGTAATGGCGCAGATGCTCTGCTTCTGTGGCATCCCACTCCTGCCCGGACGTTTCGTCCCAATGCAATTCATCTTCCTGCTCCGTAGCATGAAGGGCGTCATCCAGCGCTTTTAGCGTGGCAACGTCAAATTCTGAATCGCAGAAGGGACATTTCATCTTCTGCAAATCCGCATTAAATTCCAGTGCGCCACCGCAATTGGGGCACTTATATTCAATCAGTTCTGACATACTTTTCCCACCCTTGGCGATTCAGCATTTACTGTTTCGGCTTTCCGCAATTGGAGCAGAAGTTACCGGTGTTGGCTGTGCCGCAGCTGCAGGTCCAGGTGACCGGAGCCGGTCTGGGTGCGCCGCAATTCTGGCAGAAATTGCCGGTATTGCCCTGCGCGCCGCAGGAACAATTCCAACCAGCAACTGCAGGTGCGGCTGGGGTGGCCGGCGTTTGCTGCGCTGTTGCAGTCTGTTGCTGGCCCATGGCGTACAGGTCCTGTACGGTGCCGGCGCCACCGGCGTTCATGGCCATGCCCATGCCGACAAAGGCATTCATGGCCCCGCCCTGGTTGGCGGCCGCCGTTTCCATGGCGTTGGCCGTGGCTTCGCCCATTCTTCCGGCCATCATAGACGGACTGTTGCCATACGCGGCAGCATCTTCCATCTGCTGTACCTTTTTCAGGTCTTCTTCTGTCAGCGTAATCGGATTCAACGCAATGGACTCTACGGTAATGCCCCTGCGTTCCGTCCACTCTGTTTTCAATGCCGCGTTCATGGCATCCTTCAGTTCCGTCGTGTGGGCCGGAATCTGGGCCGGGCGAAGCTCCAGCTCAGACAGCTTGGCAAACGCCGGCTGCAGTGCACTAACAAATTCCGTTTTCAGCTGACCGTCCAGTTCTTGGCGGGTGTATTCCCGCTCCACATTGCCGCAAACTTCTTTGTAAAAGAGCAGTGGATCCGTAATTTTATAAGAGTAGACACCGTTGCAGCGTACGCTGACGGTCCGGTCCATTCCAATCTTTTTGTTTACCACCGTAAACAAAAATGGATTGGCCGTACCGAACTTGTTATCTACAATTTCTTTCGTATTAAAGTAGTACACCCGTTGATCCTTCGCCGGGTCACCGCCAAAGGTGAATCGCTTTCCGATGACGCGGAACGTTTCTTTCAGCGACTCTCCCAATTTGCCGGTGAAAAGGCTCGGCTCCGTGGAAGCATCCCAGGTAAACTGGCCAGGCTCGGCGCAGAATTCTACAATCTTGCCCTGTTCTACAATGATCATGCACTGACCGTCGGCCACCGCAATCCCGGATCCGTTGGAAATGACATTGTCATTTCCCTTCGTATTGGAGGACCGTCCGGTCGTCTGTTTGACGCCCTTGGCCACCAATACTTCCTTGTCTAACGCGTCACAGCTGAAAAACTCTTTCCACTGATCTGCCAATGTTCCGCCCAGCGCGCCTGCGCCTGCCTTAATCAGTCCCATTCCATTACCTCTTTTCCATTACTGGTTTTTACTATTATTTTTACTATTAACTATTATATATTTTATTCCTTATACATTTTGTTCCGTGGGGTCTTCTGACACTGGAGACTCCTTTTCCTCTGCTAGCAACTTTCCTTTTACGTCAGCCGTTCTTGCAAAAATGTTGGCAAGAATGGCTCCGGAGATATTATGCCATACGCTAAAAACAGCTCCCGGTATGGTTGCCAGCGGATACATGGCAAAATGCGTCGTTGCCAGCGATGTTGCCAATCCGGAGTTCTGCATTCCCACTTCAATAGAAATAGCCCGGCACTTAGTCGTATCCAGTTTCAAAACCTTGCCAATGATATAACCAAGCGCATAACCAAGTACATTGTGCAGAATAACAACCACAACAATAATCAGTCCGCTACTTAACAACTTGGCCGAATTGGCAGAAACAACCGCCGCCACAATAGCCACAATGGCGGTAGTAGAAATCAGCGGCAGAATTTCTACCACGGCTTCCGTAAACTTCTTAAAGAAGTGATTAATAACAAAGCCGAGCAAAATCGGCACAATGACCACTTTTACAATGGAAAGGAACATGCTGAGCATGTTTACGTCCACCTTCTGACCGGCATACAAATAGGTCAGAAGCGGCGTCAGAACCGGCGCCAGAATAGTGGAGACGGCTGTCATGCCGACGGAAAGGGCTACATCGCCCTTGGAAAGATAAGTCATAACATTGGAAGACGTTCCGCCCGGACACGTACCAACCAGGATAACACCGATAGCCAATTCAGCCGAAAGTCCAAACACTTTGGTCAGCACAAACGCTAGCAGTGGCATAACTGTAAACTGCGCAACACAGCCAATAATGACGTCTTTCGGACGGCTGAATACCACCTTGAAATCCTGCGGTTTCAGCGTCAGACCCATGCCAAACATAACAATGCCCAGCAGGGTGTTAACGTAACTGGTCTTGATGAAGCTGACCGTATTGGGCGCAAACAACGCAAGTGCCGCAACCGCAATGACAATCAGTGCCATGTACTTACTGACAAATTGTGTAATTTTCTTCAAAACCTCCATCGGTCCATCTCCTTTTCCAAAATGTCCTGTTTCAGGTTTTCTCCAACTTTCTGCTTATTCTCCGGCGCCGTCAGTTTCTTCCTTTACCTTCTTCTTATATTCTGCCATATCCATATCCGAAAAAACAGTGGCTAAGTTTTGTAATGCCGGCTTAAAGCACAGTACTTCTACGCCTTTTGCCAAAACGCCATATTTCAACATGGGAAGCCATCTTTCTATTACTTTTTTCTAATGGTAAACATATTGCAGGTGAACTTGGCAACATTTGTTCCCACGTCATCGGTCAACAGCACTTCATAGTAGCTGGTTGTGCGGCCAGCCTTAATGCAGTTGGCTTCCGCAATAATTTTCTTACCTTTGGCCGGAGCAAAATAGGTAATGTTGGCATCCAAAGATACGCTATCCAATTCAGCTTTATAGCCTTCGGCGGCCACGGCCGTTGTAAAATCGGCCAGCGTAAACAGGGCGCCACCCATAACCGCACCTCTTGCATTTAAATGCACCGGGGTCAGCTCCATTTCTGTTTTTGCGTGGCGCACGCCGGCCTCCGTTATGACGGCCCCGGCCGCCTCCGTGCCAAATCTGTCATCCGCAAACATTTTCCGGATTTCTTCTAAACTTGGCAGGCTGTCTGCTGTCACTTCTGCCGCAGTTCCTTTTTTCTCTTCCATTTAAAATCTGCCTCTTTCTACAGTTACTTTATGCTTACTGCTTGATGATACGATGATACCACCAACCATAGACAAAAGACAAACAGATTGCCCCTTCCGCCCGGTATTTTTCACGTTTTCCTTAATTCCTTATCCTTTCAATAATTTCCGTAATCTCCTTTGGGTCAAGGTTGGTTGATTGAGCTTCAAAGGTTAGGATTAGCTGTCCGGATTGTAAAAGACCAACTCGCTGGTAAAAAGACAATTTAGAAATGGCATGGGCAAGGTAGTCCGCGTCACTCATCAGGCCGAAATGTTCCCAGTACAGCTCCTTTTCCTGCTCCGGCAGGTAGATGGTGAAATCCGGGTAGAACCTGCTGATCTTCCCCGATTCCGCCTGCAGCTCCTGTGGAAATTCCAGTGGGCACTCGTATTTATACGGAATTCCTGCGTGATACAGCCGGTCTGCAATCATCAGTTCTGACTTGGAACGCACATACTCGCCCTGCTCCGTCAAATACGTTGCCGACTCCGCATACTTCGTCATGGACGGATACGGCTCCGCCAGCCATGCCGCCACCTTTTGCTGTGTGGTGGGAATGATGGGCGTTACCAACGCTTGGCGGTGTGCTCCCAGTTTTTCATAAACATCCTCATAAAACTCCGTCATCTGTGCATACGATTTTTGCGCCGTTTTCAAGGCATTCCACTCCTGCTCCATCAGCCTTAACACCTGTCGGTCATACGTCTGCTGTGCCAACATTTCTGCCTGCGCTTTTTCTGCTTTGGGAAGGTATTTTCTTACAGATCTTCGGTTTTTGGGATTGTAATTCATCTGATAAAGTCTGACGTATCCGCTTCGCACCTGAATGTCCAACCACTTGTTTTTCAATCCTGCAGGATAACGGTTCAGTCGATTCGATA
The DNA here is from genome assembly GCA_963600825.1 of Bacteroidaceae bacterium. Lineage (GTDB taxonomy): Bacteria > Bacillota > Clostridia > Oscillospirales > Acutalibacteraceae > RUG420. The sequence continues at coordinate 36,598 of CAVCCW010000013.1, forward strand.
TAAACGCCATATCCTTTTCCAAACCGCTTTCCCGCTTTTTCATTACATCTACTAAGGTGGCGCCAGATACCGGTGTCTCCTGAAGCCCGCCACTTCCCCTTTGCAAAAATCTTCTCTCTTTTTTGTTTCCTTTTTTGCCTTTCTCTGATCCTTTCATTTTATCCTCCTGTTTTTCTTGCTCCGATTTATACCCATGGAATTAGCTTACCTATTCATTTCATAGTGGAATGATCCTTTCAATATCATCCACACCCCAAAAAAGTTTGTTGCTCTAAGCCGGATTTCATTTATTACGCTCTTTATCATGGTGGACACCCGTTTTTTCTGCAGTCCACCTCCCCTTTTTCTACTTTTTGCACCCATTAATGATTGCAAAAGTCATGGTGGAAGATGAAAAATATCGGCGTCCACGCCCCTTAGAGCCTCCATTCAGCAATTCTTTTTCTATTAAATTAACCATCCAGGGGAGGTGGAACCTGCTTTTCCTAGTTATCCACCCCGACATTTTCTTTTATGAGACCACAAGATTCTCCTTTTATGGGGAGGTGGACAAACCACTTTAAAGCCTTCCACCATGATTTTTGCTGTTTTCAAGAATAAAATGGCCGGCCGCAGGCCCCTTCTTTAGCTCAGAAAGGTCCTACCACAAGGAAAACGCTTTCACAAAGCCGGAGCTTCTGCATAATAGGCGTGCACTCTCGTAAAGAAGGGGCCTTCGCAAAACAAAGGGCTCCTCAAGCAAGTCTTCCCATAAACCAGATACCCCATAAACCAGGTGCACCTATTCGTAAGGTTGGGATTTTACAAACGTTATACAACTGTAAGCAAACCGCCTCCCAAAATCAGTGTACCGAAGGCCACAGAAAAAAGCAGTAAAAGAACCGCAAAAAGGTATGAGTGGTCGTTGTTACCCGGATTTTCTACCGCTCATTCCAAATTTGTGCAATGAAGAGCTGTTTGCTTCACCGTAGGTAATGCCAAGCATGCAGTTGCAGAATCCATCATATTGAATCTTTCGTCCGGGCGATGTAGCTTTTACACCTCCGCTTTTCAAAGATTGCAAAAGCCCTCCTCCGCCCCAAAAGAACAGCTCTATTTAAGAAGGTACGGCCTGCTGCAACAAGCAACGAAGCTGTTCAAGCAGAGAAGAACCACGCACAAAAAGCCTGCCGCAGAGGAGAGTCTGCAGCAGGCCTTATTTGGGGTTGTTCTGTTTCTAAAAGTTTTTTCGTTTTCAAAAACTCTATCTAAGGAATACTAGGCGTAATCGTTTTGGCCTGAGTGTCCGTGTCTGAGTGTCTGTGACTAAACGTCTGTGTCTAAGTGATCCGCGTCTAAGTGATCTGCGTCTAAACGTCTGTGTCTGAGTGTCTGTGTCTAAGTGATCCGCGTCTAAGCGTCTGTGTCTGGGGAAGAACGCTCTTCCCAAATTTGACAACAATTCCCTATTAGATCCTTAGCCGGCACACCTATAGCCTTTTATTGGCAGCACCGGTCCGTGCAAAGGAAGCATTCTGCCTTAGTCAGCAAGGGTGGCAGCAAGGGCAGTTGCTTCGTCAAGGACGGAAGCAAACTTCCGCAGCGCCGCATCCAGTGGGGCCGGGGAAGTCAGGTCTACACCGGCTACCTGTAGTTCCTCAAGCGGGTAGCGGGAACCGCCCAGCGTCAGGAACTGACGGTAGGCTTCCACGGCCCCCGGTTTGCCGGCGAGGATGGCCTCGGAAATGGCCATGGCGGCGCAATAGGATGTGGCGTATTTGTAGACGTAGAAGGGACGGTAAAAGTGTGGAATGCGAGACCACTCTAAGCCGACTTCATCGTCCATAACCAATCCGTCTCCAAAATAGTCTTTTACCAGGCCGTAATACAGCTGATTTAAGGCATCCGGCGTCAGCGCTTCGCCGCGCTCCGCCATGGCATGGGCATCCCGCTCAAATTCGGCAAACATGGTTTGGCGGAATACGGTTGCCTTGAAGTTTTCTAAATACTGGTTCAACAAAGCCAGTTTTTCCTTTGGGTCTGTTGTTTTTTCCAAGAGCTGTGTAATCAGTAAATTTTCGTTGACCGTGGATGCCACCTCGGCCACAAAAATGGTGTACTGTGCATATTGCAGCGGCTGCTTATGATTGCTGTAGTAGGTGTGCATGGAGTGGCCCATTTCGTGGGCAATGGTGGAAACCGAATCCAGAGTGCCGGTAAAGTTCGTCAAAATGAAAGGATTGGAATCATACGTGCCGCTGGAAAAGGCGCCGCCGGATTTTCCCTTGTTGGGGTAAACATCAATCCAACGGTCCGCATAGGCACCTTTTACAGTAGCTACATAATCGGCGCCTAAAGGAGTAACGGCATCCAGCACCATTTTTTGTGCTTCTTCGTAGGTATATCTTTTTGTAGAGTCAGCTACTAAAGGTGCATAAACATCATAGTAATGCAAATCAGGAAGGCCTAACATCTGCTTACGGAAATCCACATAACGATACATGGTGGGCAGATGTTTCCGCACCGTTTCAATCAAATTGTCATAAACGGACTCCGGAATGTTTTCACCGGACATATACATATTTCTGGAAGAGGAATACTTTCTGACGTCCGCTTCGGCAACGGCATTTTTTACGTTGGCAGAGTACGTGGCTGCAAAAGTGTTGTTGTGCTCCCGATAGCCTTTATAAAAACTGCGGAACGCGTTTTCCCGCAGGGTGCGATCCGGGCTGGTTTGCAGCAAAATATAGTTGGAGCCTGTTACTTCGTGCTCTTCTCCGGCACTGTCTTTGACCGGGTCAAAGACCATGTCCGCATCCTGCAAATTGTCGGCAATTTCCGATGGAGCACCCAACACTTCGCCGAAGCGGGCCAGCAAAGTTTCCTCTGCCGCTCTCAGTGTGTGCGGCTTGCGGCGCAGCAGTTTGTCCATGCTGAATGCATAAGGGGCAAGCACTTCGTCCTTTCGGAATTCTTCCAACGTTTCTGCCGGCAGACTTAAGATCTCCGGCGTTGCAAAAGCAATTTTGGTAAGTGCCTGTACATAGGAACTGTAAATTCGCATGTACATGCTCTGCGCCGCCTCTGCGCGCGTATCTTCACTCCGCCGCAAGTTGGCATAGCAGAACAAATTTGACAGCTTTCTGTCCAAAGCGGTTTCCGCGTCCAGATACTCCCGGATGGCTTTGGCGCTGTTCAACTTTCCTTGGAAAGCTGCCGCTGCATCCGTCAATTCATTCAAAGTTGCAAGGTCCGCTTCAAAGGCCGCGTCATCCTGATACAGGCTGCTGAGGTCCCACTTAAACTGTTCCTCCAGCTCCGCTCTTTCTTTTACCGTTTCTGGCATAATCCAAGTCCTTTCCTGTTGTAATTACTTCCTTAATGGTAATCATTTTCCCGGGCGAGTCAGCTTCTAACGTTTCATTTACCATTGCCCTATTTTTTATTTTCTTACTCTGTAATACCTTTTTGCGAGGTAGTGTCTTCTGACAAGGCAACAGCTTCTGTAGCATCTTTTGGTTCCGCAGTGTCTTCTGGCTCTGCAGTATCTTTCTGGCTGTCGCCTT
>CAVCCW010000014.1:0-40057 GCA_963600825.1 Bacteroidaceae bacterium
CAGTTGCAGACCCGCGCCGGTTACCGGCGTTTTGCTGATCAGCGTCAGCGTATTTTCCGCACTTGCAACAGATACTGCATCTGTGTCAGACGCTACGCTGTAGTCCTGCAAAACGCCGTTGGTGTCCGTCAGCACAGCCCGGTAATCTCCGTTTTCCCTGTCATACTCCAAGACAATTTCCGTGTTAGAAAAGCTTGGTGTAGTTTGATGCCGCAGTACTTTTTGTACTAAGGCATCATATGCCGTTTGACCGGCTTTCCCACGCAGCTCATCGGTAAAACGGTTCTGTTCTACTGTGCCACCGCGATAACTTGCATCCTGCTTTTTGTCTTCCGTCACGCTGGTTCGAATTCCGGTTTGATATTCCCAAATCAGAACCTGGGTGGCAGCGTAACTATCTGCCATAGAAGTACCAAGGCCGGAAATGGGACAGCCATACATAGTTGCCAGAGTAATACCCAATTGCTGTTCCCGGCTTAAGTTCTTCCAGACCGCGCTGTCTGCCAGTGTGGTTGCCGTTCGGCCGTTGTAAGACTCGATTGCAGTTCCGTATTCTATGCAATAAACCCAGATTGGTGTACCGCCGGCGTCTGTTTTGGCCGCGGCACCTTCTTGGTTAGAATCAGCCAAGTACATCATGCGGAGATAGGTCTTATCCCCATCCAGCATAGTGTATTGATACGTTGTGCTTCCGGCGGTGTCGGAGACACCGGAGGCACCTTCATTGCAATATTTTGTAATGTTAACAGACGCATTTTCTCCTTCGGAAAGGCTCAGTGCATAACAGGTACTTCCTACCAGCAAAGAAAGAGCCGCTAATAAACCGAGTACGGAAAGGATAGAAATTCTTTTCTTTGTCTTTTTCATAAAAATCTCCCTTATTAGAAAAGCGGCGGTCCCTCCTGCAGCAAATTGTGTTGGGCGAAGCTTTTGTTTTATTTTGTTTTTTAAGCAGGAGAGAGCCGCCGCTGTTTCCCACAATTACATAAACTCTATTTTGGTTGCCGTGATTTCAAAATGGGTTCGGTTCTTTCCTTCTTTGTCCTGATACAGTTGGTTTTCAAAGCTGCCCTGCAACAGGATCTTGGAACCTTTCTTCAGATAGGACTCTGCAAACTGTGCCAGTTTGTCCCAACAATGGACATCATAGAATTCCCCCGTATCTTTTTCCCCGTCATTGTTGGCCATCCGAAAGCTGGCTACTTTGGCTTTCTTTTCTCCCACTTCTTTGATGGTGGGATCGGCCACCAACCGACCGTTCATAACAATTGCTTTCATTGCAATCCCCTTTCCAAAAAGTGACTGGCCTTACCTTAGCGCAAGCGCCAAAACTTGAAAAGGGGTTTGGAACCAATAGCAGAAAAAAAGCAACCAATGGTAGTGAACCAGAGGTTGCTTTCGTATGATTTTTCGTATTACGCAGCTTATTTACGCGCTTTTTGGGACTTGTTTTTGGTTACATCAGGGCCAAAATCCGGGCAGTAAATTCAGACGGATTTTCCGGTGTAATCCCCTCTAACAGCAGTGCCTGATCAAAGAGCAGGTTGACATAATCTGCCGCTTTTTCTTTGTCCGTTTCATACAGCTCTTTCATTTTGGCAAAGATGGGATGTTCTGTGTTCAGTTCCAGCACCTTTTGTGCCTTCATCCGGTCAGCCGAATTCATTTGCATGGACAGCATCTTTTCCATTTCCAGGGAAATGCCGCCTTCGGTGCTGATGCAGGCCGGAGCACTCTTCAGTCTGGAGGAAACCTTTACCGCGGTAGCCTTTCCGCCCAACGACTCTTTCAGGAAATCAAAGAATTCTTTGTTTTCCTCTTCCTTGGCCTTGGCACTGTCCTTTTCATCCTGGGTGTCAAAGCCCAAATCGTCATCAGAAACCGAGCGGAATTCTTTTCCTTCATAGCCGCCCCACATCATCTTGATGGCAAATTCATCAATGCTTTCCGTGAAGTACAGAATTTCATAACCCTTATCTGCTACCATTTCTACCTGCGGCAAAGAGGCAATTTGATCCAGACTGTCACCGGCTGCATAGTAGATGTACTTCTGATCTTCCTTCATCCGGCCGACATATTCTTCTAGCGTGGTATAACCGCCGGTAAAGGAGCTGTGGAACAGCAGCAGGTCCCGCAGCAATTCCGCATGCTGACCGTAGTCACTGTACGTACCGTATTTCAGGTTGGCACCGAATTCCTTAAAGAAGGTCTCATACTGTTCTCTGTCCTGACGCAGCATCTTCAGCAGTTCCGACTTAATCTTCTTTTCCAGGCTTCTGGCAATAATTTGTACCTGCCGATCCTGTTGCAGCATTTCACGGGAAATGTTCAAGGACAAATCTTCACTGTCTACCAGGCCCTTTACAAAGCCGAAATAGTCTCCAAGCAAGTCCTTGCAGCAATCCATAATCAGGACGCCGGAAGCATACAGCTTCAGGCCCTTTTCATAGTCCTTGCTGTACAAATCCATTGGTGCTTTTCCCGGAATAAACAGCAATGCATTGTAGGTTGCTGCCCCTTCCGTAGAGCTGTGGATGACCTTCATTGGCGGATTCCAGTCCATAAAATTGCTCATGTAGAACTGGTTGTATTCTTCTTCCGTTACTTCGTTTTTGTTCTTCTTCCAGATGGGAGCCATGGTGTTCAGGGTTTCCTCTTTGGTCACGTCCTGATACTTCGGCGAGCCATCTTCTTCTGTTTCGCCGTCCACCGGTTCCGAGGTGGTCATATTCATCCGAATAGGATAGCGGATGTAGTCACTGTATTTCTTGACCAGGCCGGCCAGGCTGTGTTCGTCCAAATAGTTGCTGTAATTTTCTTCTTCCGTGTCCTCTTTCAAGGTCAGGATGATATCAGTACCGTGGCCTTCTCTTTCTGCTTCGGCAATGGTATATCCGTCTGCACCGGTAGATTCCCATGCCCATGCTTCATCTGAGCCAAACGCCTTACTGATAACTTTTACGGAAGAAGCCACCATGAAGGCGGAGTAGAAGCCAACGCCAAACTGTCCAATGATATCAATATCTTCCGCATTTTTATCTCCTTCGGATTCATTGCGGAACAGACGGGATCCGGATTTGGCAATGGTACCCAGGTTTTTGTCCAGTTCATCCTTGCTCATACCAATACCGTTATCACTGATGGTCAGAGTACGGTTTTCCTTGTCTGCGGAAAGGTGAATCGCAAAGTCATTCCGAGACAACCCGCTGATACCCTCCGAAAGGGTCTTGTAATAAAGCTTATCTTCTGCATCCGATGCGTTCGAAATCAGCTCCCGCAGGAAAATTTCCTTGTTGGTATAAATGGAGTTGATCATTAAGTCCAGAAGCCGCTTGGATTCTGCCTTAAATTGTTTTTTTGCCATTTATTGTCACCTCATTAAAGTAATCAAACCATAGTTGATGGAATTAGCACTCTTTATGCCAGAGTGCTAACAAAGATTATTATAACCTTTTCTCTCAGGAAAGCAAGCCCCTTCCCCAAAGATTTTTGCAGCGGTTTTCCATCAAAAAACCTCCGGCACTTTTTCTGCAAAAGCACCGGAGGCGATTCATTTTTTACTTATTTTGGGAAAGTTATATTCCTTCTGTCAGGCAGCCTGTCTGGCTTCCTTGCGGGCAATATACATCCGCTGGAATGTCTTCACAATTTCTACAACAAACATTCCGACCATGCCGATTCCGATAGCCACCAGATATTCATCCAGTTCTACGGAAGCAAAGCCAAAGGCGTTTGCCAGGAACGGAACTTCACACACCAGCGTAGTGCATAGCATACTGCCGGCGGCAGCGCCCCAGAGCATCCAGTTCTGGTTCTTCATGGTAAAGATACAACCACGCAGGGAACGCATATTGAAGCTGTGGCAGATTTCCGCCATGGACATGGTCAGGAACGCCATGGTCATACCGTCCTGACTGTTGGCAATTTCCCAAACGCCGGATTCCATATAGTGGCCGACAAAGTAGGAGGTCAGCACCAGGATGGAAACCAAAAGGCCCTGATAGGCAATGTCTCCGCCCATGCCACCGGCAAAGACGCCGGCCTTGGCGCTCCGCGGCTTCCGGCGCATAATGTCTCCCTCTGCCTTTTCCATACCCAGCGCCAATGCTGGGAAGCAGTCGGTAATCAGGTTAATCCAAAGCAAGTGCACCGGCTTCAGGATGGTAAATCCAAGTAAGCTGGAAACGAAGATACTGATAACCTCACTCATGTTAGAACCAAGCAGGTACTGAATGGCTTTTCGAATGTTGTCATAAATACGGCGGCCTTCTTCTACGGCACCGACAATGGTGGCAAAGTTATCATCTGCCAAAACCATGTCTGCCACATTCTTGGTAACATCCGTACCGGTAATACCCATGCCGACACCAATGTCAGCGCTCTTGATGCTTGGTGCATCATTGACACCGTCTCCGGTCATGGCGGTTACATAACCAGCATTGCGCCAGGCAGTAACAATCCGCGTCTTGTGCTCCGGCTGCACGCGGGCATAAACGCTGATGTCCTGTACACAGGCGGCAAATTCTTCATCACTCATGGCGGACAGCTCCGTACCGGTAATGGCCCGCTGACCATCGGCCAGAATGCCCAATTCTTTGGCAATTGCCACGGCAGTATCCACGTGGTCACCGGTAATCATAATGGCGCGGATGCCGGCCATTTTGCACTCGGCAATGGCATCTTTGACTTCCGGGCGCACTGGGTCAATCATGCCGGTCAGGCCGACAAAGCACAGGTCGGATTCCAGCGTTTCCGCCTCCATGGAATCCGGCTTGGTCTCCCAAGTCCGCTGTGCACAAGCCAAAACCCGCAGTGCTCTGTCGGCCATTTCTTTGTTGGCGTTCAGAATTTCTGCGCGGTAGTCTTCGGTCATAGGAACGGCTTTTCCGTCTAGCAGGTAATATTTGCACCGGTCAATGATAACATCCGGTGCGCCTTTGGTATATTGAACAATGCCATCTGCCGTCTGATGAACGGTTGTCATCATCTTACGGCCGGAATCAAATGGAGCTTCTCCAATGCGCGGGCAGGCTTCTTTCAATGCCGGTTTCTTCAGGCCCAGTTCATTTGCCCAGGCAACCAGGGCTGCTTCCGTTGGTTCCCCGGTAACGGTGTCATCTTCATTCAGTTCGGCATCACAGCAAAGCGCCATGGCTTTGGCCAGGAGGTCCTCATCCGCGCCAAAGTGATCCACTACCGTCATCTTGTTTTGCGTCAGTGTACCGGTTTTGTCCGAGCAAATAATCTGCGCGCAACCCAGCGTTTCCACCGCCGTCAGGCGGCGGATAATGGCGTTGCGCTTAGACATATTGGTAACACCAATGGACAAAACCACGGTGACTACGGCCGCCAGGCCTTCCGGTATGGCCGCAACCGCCAGCGATACCGCAATCATGAAGGAGTTCAGGATGACTTCAAAGTTAAAGTCAGATACCCGAAGCAATTGTACTGCAAAAATAACTACACAAATGCCAAGCACCAGCCAGGTCAGGATTTTACTGAGCTGGCTCAGCTTGATTTGCAGCGGCGTCTGACCGTCTTCCGCCTTGGTCAGCGCGTCTGCAATCTTGCCCATTTCGGTATCCATGCCGGTTGCGGTAACCACCATGGCCCCGCGGCCGTAAACAACCGTAGAGCCCATATAAGCCATGTTCTTACGGTCACCCAAAGGCACGTCTTCCAGGTTGATTAAATCCACGAACTTGGTAACAGGAACGGATTCTCCTGTTAAAGCAGCTTCTTCTATTTTTAAGCTGGCGTTTTCAATCAGTCTGCCATCGGCAGGAACTGCATCGCCCGCTTCCAGGAGCACCACATCGCCCACAACCAGGTCTTCGCTATGGATGATTTCCATTTTTCCATCCCGCAGGACCTTTGATGTAGCCGCAGACATTTCCTGCAAGGCTTCAATGGCTTTTTCTGCCTTGTTTTCCTGATAAACGCCCAGTATGGCATTGACCAGTACCACAGACAGAATGATGATAACATCTGCAAAGCTTTCCCCCTGCACGGCGGCCAACACGCCACTGATGGCTGCCGCCACCAGCAAAATGATGATCATAGGGTCGGCCATTTGCTTGAAGAACTGCTTAATCAGGGAATCTTTCTTTCCCTCTGCCAGCTTGTTCTTACCGTTTTCTTCCAGTCGGCGCTGTGCCTCCTGTGCACTTAAGCCCTCTTTGGCACTGTGCAATTCGGCAAGGACGCGTTCCGCATCCTCATGGTAGTACTTCATTTAGTACCCTCCTTCAAAAGTGTCCATTTCCATAAAAAAAGCAAGACTTTTACAGCTTGCTTTCACTGTAAAAGTCTTGCTCATACGTTTTGTACTCTATAGACCGAACCTTTCGGTTGAGATGACGACCTACGGAACGCCTTTGCAGGCGCAAGCTACTCCCTTTGCGCTTAGGATAGCAATTTTTCAGGCTCAAGTCAACGATTTTCACCGTTTCTTTCCAAGAAGGCTAAATAAAATCAGTGCAATCAAAGCCGCCGCGCCAATACCGCCGATAATGTAATAGGTCTGGTCCCCGGTAGCCGCAATAGAGGCCCCGGAATTGGTTGCAAAAGCAGACACGGAGAAGCAGAAAGAGGCCAGTAACGTTGTTATTGTAAGCAAAATATTGCGCCATTTTTGAGACATAAGAAAACTCCTTTCAATGTCTTTTCTGCCTGAAATTATACCATACCGCAGGACAAAAAAGAACCTCCTGCCCTTTTCCCCGGCGAGTTACGCTCCAGAATTGTCACAAGCCGACTCGCCCCAAAAAGAGGAATTGACAACGGTCATGCTTCCTCGGATAATGGGATTGCTTTTTAAGTAGTTTTTTGTAAAAGAAGGAGAATCCTTGTGAAACAAACATTGCAAAAAGCGGAGCAAAAGACAGAAAAAAAAGAGGCTGTTCCACAGGAGGAAACCGTTGGTTACGATGGCCTGTTTTGGTTGTTCATGATTGGCTGTGTGCTCGGCGTTCTGGTGGAAGGCGTATTTTGCCTGGTTGCCCATGGTCACTGGGAAAGTCACGTCGTTTCCGTATTTGGATACTTTAATATTCTGTACGGTGTCGGCGCTGTTGTCATGTATGCCGGCGCCGGTATCCTGAAAAGTAAAAACATTGCCTTTCGGGTTACCGTAATTACCCTGGTTCTTACCGTTTTGGAGTTGATTGCCGGCCTGCTGTTACGGGATGGCCTTGGCATGGAAGCCTGGAATTACAACGGAAAGTTTATGAATTTTCAAGGACTGATTTGCCTTAGCTTTTCCGCTATTTGGGGAGCAGGCTCTTTGGTGTTCTGCATAGAATACCCGCGGATCAAAAAATTTTTGCTCCGCTTTCGCGGCAAACGCTGGCACGTTGCCTGCGTGGTATTAAGCGTTTTTATGGCCGTCAATCTGTGGTTTACCGGCGCCGCCATTATTCGTTGGAGCGCCCGCCACTACGGAGTGGAAGCCGCCAACGCTTTTGAACGCAGTCTGGATGTAGAGTCTCCGGATGAATGGATGAAAGAGCGCTTTGTGGAATGGAAGTTCTTAGACTAACACCATTGCCTATAAAAAACAAAATCAAATGGAGCCTGGTGCAGGAAAACTGCACCAGGCTCTGTTTTCTGTATGATACTACATCGCAAAAAATCAGGTCATGGTTTCTCAGATATATTTTTCCACAAAATTGGCATACTGCTCCAGGCCCCAGGCCGTAGCCTCTTTGGCAACCTTGGCATACGGTGCCATCATGTCAAATGCATGGTAACAGCCGCTGTATTCCTTGGTTACGGTTTCCGTTCCGGTCTCCGCCAGTCGGGTGAAATAGGTTTCGTCTTCGTCATGGAAGGGCTCTATGCTGCCGTAGAAGGAAAAGGCCGGTGGCAGGTTAGACAGGTCGGTTGCCCGGGCAGGGGCAGCATAATACGGCACTCTGTCCTGAATAAACTGCTCATCCAGATAAATATGCCATGCGGAACGGTTCGCCGTTTCGTTCCAGACCGGCGCATTGTTTTTTCGGCTGCTGCTGGTTAACCGGTCATCCAGCATCGGATAAAGCGGAATCTGGAACGCAAACGGGTCTTCTCCCTTGTCCCGGCAATACAGGGTCAACGCTGTTGTCAGCCCACCGCCGGCACTTTCTCCGCCTACTACCATCTTTTCGCTCTGGATGCCCAGCTCTTCTTTGTGGGATTCCATCCATTTTAAAGCCGTGTAACAATCCTCCAGTGCTGCCGGGTACGGTGCCTTTGCAGACAGGGTATAATCCGGGAGCACAATAACGCAATTGTACTTCTTCAGCAGATGCTTTGGGAACGCCATAATGGCCATTTCCGGTGCGCCCAGGACGTACCCTCCGCCATGACACCACAGGATGCCAACCGTCTTGCTACCGTCGTTTTTTCTGCCGTCCAGAATCAGCAGTTTCATCTTGCTGCCATTCTTTCGGGAAATGGTGCGGTAACTCCCGTTTAAACTTTTCATGGGAAGCATACCTAAAACAGCAGTCCCAAGGGGAGAACAGATGCGCTGCACCTTTTCATAGCCCAGGGGACTGCCGTATTTCAATACTAAACCTTCTAATCTGATTTCTTTTCTGATGGATTGATTCGGAATTCTCATGAAACATTCCTCCCTTCATTGTTAATCCTACAATTCAACTTTGAAATGTCTGTTAACAATCCGTAAAGAATGTTTTACCAAAGTAAAGTGTTAGTAAAGCAAAGTGCCAGATAAAAGAAAATCCCGATACACCTATTTCAGGTGTACCGGGATGCAAATTACTTATACCACCTTAAAGGAACTGGAATATGCAGTAAACCGTTCAAAGCTGTTTGTGCCGGTCTTGGCAATGCCGTTATAAACCAGTCTGTAAGTGCCCTTATCTACGTTCCGAAGGAGCCAGTTGGCGGAGGCTTCGGAAGTAGAGGTCAATGTTGTTGCAGTGGAATGGAAGTAGGTATACGGATCTCCGTCATCTCTTACCTGTACCCACTTACCATCTACCAGCTGTTCTACAGCCATATAGGTATAATCCTTCAGGAGTTCTTCTGCGTTATCAACCGTCTGGGATCCACCCAGTTTGAATTGGAAGACAGAAGTGTCAATCTTGAACGTGTAGTCATCCTGTACCTTGCCGGACAGGCTGACTTCTGTTACATGTCTTGGGTTAACGCCCTGCCATACAGCAGTAACCGTTTCCCCGTTTTTGTAACTTTCCTTAACGTCAGTCTTCAATGTACCGTAGTCACCGGTATCTACCAAAGACGGTACTACAGCAGCAGGAGTCTGAATCAGAGCCGGCTGGGTATCCTTCATTTTCAGGGAATATTTGGTGTGCTTACCGGCAACCAAATCCTGAGACAGCTTATCCAATTCCTGTGCCAAAGCAGCCTGAGACCACGGGCCATACAGGCAGGTAGCACCTTCATAATGCTGTGCTGCATATTCTTCTCTGGTGGTCAGGTACTGGCTATAGGAGTTACTATAACCGGACAAAATAATGTGCTTAACACCAATTTGTGACAGGGTGTCAGTCAGTGCTTCCTTAGTCCGACGGCCAGCCTCTGTTGTAAGTTCAAACGGATTTCCGCAAATTGCTACCTCGCCGATGGTAAAGATCTGCAACGGTTCATTGACGGTCTTTAAGCCGAACGATGCAGTGTCCAGGCAAACCAGCTTTTCCATCTGTTCATCGTCATACTTATCAGAAAGCAGAATCTTCATGGCAATTGGCCATACCTGCGGGGCAATCTTTTCCAGGCCGTACAGGTCAATGCTGGAGAAGTCATACTTTTCTCTGACTACATTGCCGTCTTCGTCCAGGTAATAGTTATTGCGAACGGCACCTTCTTCGGCGTTGTCTACCGGGGCGCCTTCTTCGTCACCGGCAATAATACCGGCACCGATGCATGGATCAGAGGTCTTTGCAGTGGACACATCATCATAGTCCATCTTATAAGAACCAATGTACTTTTCATCTACAGAGATGTTGCTGTAATCTACAATTTCATAATTGTATCTTACTTCTCCGGACAGCTTAATGGTGGTAACACCTTTGCCGCCTTCCAAAATCTTCAGGGCAGCATCTGCTTCCTGCTGGCCAGCAGCAATCTGATTTTCAATGACATCCAAAGAATCATCTACATCTGCCGGACGCTGGAAGGCTGCGGTAACATCATCTTCCTGCGGTTGGTTCGGAGAAACGTCTCCGCATTCATTCTGTGCAAAAGCAGCAACGTAACCGTTACCCTTCTCCTGTTCTACATAATAAGCGGCATAACCTTTATGGTCTGCGGCTAAATAAACGTTGTCAATTGGGTTGGATGTGCCATGGCTTGGGAAGAAGCTAAGCATACCAATTTCTCCTTCGCCGGTGTGGCTGAAGGAAAGGATGGACATTTCCTTGCTGACGGTTTTGCAGGCAGCTTCAAAATCAGAAGAATACTGGGAATCATCATAGTTGTTATTCCACTTTGCAGCAGCAAGGGAGCGGTTATAAGATTCAATATCTGTGTCTGCATAGGAAAGCGTTACAGAACCCGGAGCCAGATCTTCATGTGCAGCTTCAATGGAGTCAGCAATGCCGCTTACAATCAGGTCTGTGGCGTCGTCATCATATCCCGGAACGCCGTTAATCAGATCATACAATCCGTACCAGGAGTTGTTGGATCCGGAGGAATGGCAGTGGGTTGCAGAAATCATAACGTTTTCTTCCCCATACTGGCTAAGACCTCTGGACTTCAGTTCCTTCAGTACCATTGGTTTAATGGATTCGGTCATATGTACCAGTTCAACCGAGACATAAACAACCGGAGTATTACCGGTCTGCACAATGAAGGCACGAGAATGCAATCTCATAAGAAGGCCTTCAATTAGATTTCCTACGGAGTTATACCCGTTGGAAATAGAGGTAATGGGGCCGGTAATATCAGCAGAACCGACGCCAACGTACATTGTGGTTTTGTCTGACTTTTTGGCCGCAAAGCCAACTGTTGCACAGCTAAAAAGCAGTGTTAAAGCCAAAGCCAGAGAGAGAACAACTTTTTTCACCTTTTTCATTTTTTATCCCCCTAACATTTTCAACAGTAAACTGTTTAAAAACACCTTACATTTTACCACGATAAAGCGCATCCAAACAGTTCTTCATATTGCCGAAATATAGAACAAAATGCATAGCAAATTTCATAAAAAAACAAGCATTATATGAACAGGCCTTTAACAAAAGAATCGCTACCCCGGCATTTCCGGTAGTAGCGATTCTTTTTGTTAGTGTTGTTCAGCGTAATGATATCCTAGGTCAAATGCCGTCAGGTTCATTTCCGTAAATTTGGGCGGAACCGTTTCACGGATCACCTGTTGCCAGGTTTCTTTCGGAATATCCGTGGCGGCAGCCATCAATCCGATCAGAGCAACGTTGACGGCCTTGGAGGAGCCTGCCTGAACGGCAAGTTCCAGGGCGTCAACGGCAATCAGGTCGGCGCCGGCAGCCTGTAGGGCTTCCAAAATGTGTTCCGGATACTTGGCCGTGCCGTTAATAACCGGCATCGGGTCCATACACTGGGTATTGGTAATAACCTTACCGCCTTTCTTCAGGAACGGCAGCCAACGGGCGGCTTCCAGCTGTTCAAAAGAAAGGATAATATCTGCTTCGCCTTCGTTGACAATGGGGGATGCCACTTTGTCACCGTATTTTACATAAGTAACCACGGAGCCGCCCCGTTGGGACATACCGTGTACTTCTGAAATTTTTACATCATAGCCTTCTGACAGAAGGGCACGGCCTAGCAGTCGGGACGCAAGCAACGTACCCTGTCCGCCAACGCCGACAATCATAATGGATTTTGTCATCTTATTTACCCTCCTTCATGGCTTTTACCGGACAAAGCGGCAAGCACATGCCGCAGCCAACGCACTGAGTAAAGTCAATGGTAGACTTTCCTTCTTTCATGCTGATGGCCGGGCAGCCGATCTTCATGCAAGCCTTACAGCCAATGCACTTATCCGGGTCTACCGTAACAGCCGGCTTCTGCTGCTTCCGGATTTCCGGCAACAGGACACACGGTCGACGGGAAATAATCAAAGACGGTTCATCTACTTCCAATTCTGCTTTAATGGCAGCCTTGGTAGCTTTAATATCATATGGATCTACTACAACAACCCGTTTCATACCAACCGCTTTTGCCAGTGCTTCCAGGTCAATGGCGGTAGTTGGGTCTCCGTTAATCCGCTTACCCGTAGTCGGGTTCTGCTGATGTCCGGTCATACCGGTAATGGAGTTATCCAGGATAATAATATTGGAGCTGGACTGGTTGTAAATAGTGTTAATCATACCGGTAATACCGGAATGAACGAAAGTAGAGTCCCCAATAACGGCAACACTGTTTTTCGCGTGTTCCGGATCCACCTTATTGCGTCCGTGCAGTCCGGAAATGGACTGGCCCATGCAGATAACGGTGTCAATGGCACTGGTTGGCGCCAATGCGCCCAGGGTATAGCATCCGATGTCACCGGATACGAAAACTTTCAAATCATGCAGTGCAGTAAACAAACCACGGTGCGGACAGCCCGGGCAAAGTGCCGGCGGACGACCCGGAATTTCCAAATCTGTTTTCATCTGCTCTGCTTCTTCATGCAGAATGACTTTCCGAATTAAAGCCTGGGAATATTCGCCCTGCAGAGTAAAAGCATCTTTGCCGACACATGGAATACCCAGTGCACGAACATGTTCTTCTACAAATGGATCCAACTGTTCCAGCACATAAAGCGTATCTACTTCTTTTGCAAAGTCCTTAATTTTCTGTACCGGCAGCGGATAAACGCAGCCCAGTTTCAGATAAGAAGCCTTGTCCCCAAGGGCTTCTTTGGCATATTGATACGTAATACCGGCAGCAATGACACCGATTTTCTTGTCATTCCATTCAATGGAGTTTAAATCAGTGGTTTCGGCCCATTCCAGTTCTTTAGCCTGGCGATCTTCTACCACAACATGCCGTTTAATGGCAGAGGCCGGCATCATAACATACTTGGCCACGCTCTTTTCATACGGCTTTAAGTCTTTCTCTTCCCGTTCACCCAGCTCAACAATACTGCTGGAATGTGCCACACGGGTGGTCAGGCGAAGCAGTACCGGTGTATCAAACTGTTCGCTAAGTTCATATGCTTTTTTGGCGTAATTCTTACATTCCGTGGAATCCGATGGCTCCAGCATCAGAATCTTGGCCGCTTTGGCATAATGACGGGAATCCTGTTCGTTCTGCGAAGAGAACATACCAGGGTCATCCGCAACGGCAATGACCAGGCCACCGTTAACGCCAGTGTAAGAGGACGTAAACAGCGGGTCTGCTGCCACGTTCAGGCCAACGTGTTTTTGTGCCGAAAAGGCTCTTGCCCCGGCGATGCACGCTCCAATGGATGCTTCCAGGGCCACCTTTTCATTCGGGGCCCATTCGCACCAAATTTCCGGATGTTTTACGGCATTTTCTGTAATTTCAGTACTCGGTGTTCCCGGGTAACTGGAAACGAAGCGGACGCCGGCCTCATACAGGCCCTGGGCAACGGCTTCATTTCCCAGCAACAATTTCTTCATACATCATCCCTCTTTGTGTTTTGCTTTTCTTACCTTAGTTGGTCTGGCGGGAAATCAGATCTGCTCCGGCGTACATTTCCCGCAGCTTCGGCTTTTCAATTTTGCCGGTCGGATTTCTGGGTACGTGGGCAAAAATAATCTTCCGCGGCCGCTTGTACCGCGGCAAAGCTTTACAGAACTCATTGACTTCTGCTTCGGTCAGATCATAGCCTTCCTTGGGTTCAATAATGGCAGCGGCAATTTCTCCTAACCGGGTATCCGGCAGGCCGATGACAGCAACGTCCTTAATTTCCACCATGCGGTGAAGAAAGTCTTCTATCTGTACCGGGTAGATATTTTCTCCACCCATTATAATAACATCTTTTTTCCGGTCTACAATTTGAATCATGCCATGTTCATCTACCATGCCCATGTCACCGGAAAGCAGCCAGCCGTCTTTCAGGGTTTCCGCAGTAGCTTTTTCATCTTTATAATAACATTTCATAACGCCGGGACCCTGAATCCAGATTTCCCCAACGGCGCCCTGCGGCACTTCGTTTCCGTCCTGGTCACAAAGTTTAATTTTCCAGCCATACCCCGGCACGCCAATGGCGCCGGCATACTGGACATTTTCTACACCAAGGTGAATACAACCCGGCCCAATGGATTCGGACAAACCGTAGTTGGTATCATACTGATGATTCGGGAAAATTTCCAGCCAGTGTTTAATCATGCTGTGTGGCACCGGCTGTGCCCCAATGTGCATCAGTCTCCACTGATCCAGTTTGTAATCCTCCAGGTGAATTTCTCCGCGGTCAATGGCATCCAGAATGTCCTGGGCCCACGGAACCAGCAGCCAGACAATGGTGCATTGTTCATCTGAAACAGCCTGCAAAATCCACTCCGGTTTGGTTCCCTTCAAAAGGACCGCTTTAGAGCAGGAAATCAGGGAGCCCATCCAATGCATCTTGGCACCGGTATGGTACAGAGGCGGGATACACAGGAAAACATCCTTTTTAGTTTGTCCGTGGTGCTTTTGTTCTACGGTAGCCGCGTGCATCAGGCTGCGATGCGCATGCAGAATGGCCTTCGGGAACCCGGTAGTTCCGGAGGAATAATAAATGGCTGCATCGTCATCCGGTGTCAGTGATACAGCCGGCTTTTCTTTCGAGCAGAATTTAATCAGGCGTTCCATATTATCTGCAAAGTTGGGGCAATCTTCTCCGACGTAGAACAAATGTCCCACATCCGGAATCCGATCCAAAATGGCTTCAATTCGGCCCACAAATTCCGGTCCAAACACCAACATGGAACAATCTGCCTTATCCAGACAATACTTGATTTCTTCTGCGTCATAACGGTAATTCAGTGGAACGGCTAATGCGCCGGTCTTCAGAATACCAAAGTAAATGGGCAACCATTCAATGGAATTCATCAAAAGGATGGCAACCTTGTCTCCCTTTTTAATGCCGCGGGTAAACAATAAGTTTGCCACCATATTCGCACGGTCATCAAAGGTCTTCCATGTCATTTCCCGGCGGAACGGCTGACCCGGTTCCGGCTGCATTAAAGCATAGTCCTTCCAGGTAATCCGGCTTTTTACGTCAAACTGGGGATTAATTTCCACCAGTGCAACGTTATCCGGAGCTTCTTTGGCGTTCCGCTCCAGATACTCAAAAATCAACATATCGTTCATGTGGATCCCTTCTTTATTCCGCACTTTAAAGCATGACGGTTTAAAGTGCTAAAGTCTTTTGCTTGCATAACGTCTCTAGTTTATCATCCCAGCTTCCTTTTGACAAGGATTCCAATATGCAAAAAAAAGCCTGCCACAGACGCATTGCTGCAGCAGGCCGTTTTTCTGTTTGTTATTTTTTCCAACGAGAACGCTTTGGAGCAGAGTTCATACCGGATCCGTTGTTGTCCGGCTTGTTAATATACTCAGCGTCAAATTGACGAAGCAATTCTTTTTGATGCTCCGTTACCTTCTTCGGAACGTCTACTACCAGCTTGACATATTCGTCACCGGTGGACGGCGAGAAGGAAGGCTTAATTCCTCTGCCACGGAGGCGGACAGTCGTACCCGGCTGGGTTCCGGCCGGAATATGGTATTTGACTTTTCCATCCAGAGTAGGAGCGTAAATTTCGTCTCCTAAAACGGCCTGGGAATAGGTAATGGTAACGGAGGTATAAACGTCATTGCCCTGACGGGTAAAGACCGGATGCGGTTTAATACTGGCAGTAATGTAAATGTCACCCTGTGCGCCGCCGTTGGCACCATAGTTGCCAACGCCACGCATGGTGAAAGTCTGGCCATCATCTATACCGGCCGGAACATTCACGTCAACCTTAACCGTTCTGCGGATCATGCCGGCACCATTACAGCGCGTGCACGGATCATGAATCACCTTGCCGCGACCGCGACAGGTCGGGCATTCGCGGGTAGACTGGAACGTGCCAAATGCCGTGCGCTGCGCTGTGGTAACCCGGCCGCTGCCGCCGCAGTCCGAACAGGTTTCCGGGGAGCCGGTCTTACAGCCGCTTCCGTGGCATTCGTCACAAACTTCAATCCGCGGCACCGAAATGGTCTTTTGGCAACCCTTGGCTGCCTCCTCAAAGGTCAGCACAATACGGGTTTCAATATTGGAACCCCGGCGTGGTGCATTCGGGTTGGCACGGGAAGACCCGCCGCCAAATCCGCCAAAGCCGCCGCCAAAAATACTGGAGAAGATGTCTCCAATATCGCCGAAATCAGCGCCGTCAAAACCGCCATAACCGTTTTGTGCTGCAAAGTTTGGATCTACTCCTGCATGACCAAACTGATCATATCTGGCCCGTTTATCTGCATCTGAAAGCACTTCATATGCTTCATTAACTTCCTTGAAGTGGGCCTCTGCTTCCTTGTCTCCCGGATTCAGATCCGGATGATACTGCTTTGCTTTTTGCCGATAGGCTTTTTTCAATTCATCGGCGGAAGCGCCTTTCTCCACTCCGAGGACTTCGTAGTAATCTCTTTTTTCTGCCACGAAAATAACCTCTCTTTTATGGGGATAAGCCATGCCTCAGGGCACTGAGGCATGGCAAGATTTGTTTTAGGGTTATTAGTCTACGTCCGTGTAGTCAACATCAGCGTAGTCTTCACCGTTATTACCGGCATTGGCAGAACCTGCTCCGGCTGCGCCGCCCATATCCGGGCCCTGTTCCGGGGCTGCCTGCTGATACATCTTGGCAGATACTTCGTAGAACTTAGACTGCAGCGCTTCCTGCTTTTCCTTAACCAGGTTCATATCCTGACCGGAAAGGGCATTCTTCAGTTCGTCTACCTTTGCCTGTAGATCCTTCTTGTCTTCTTCAGAGAACTTGTCTCCGTTTTCGGAGAGCAACTGTTCGGTCTGGAAGCACATCTGCTCTGCAGCGTTCTTCATATCAATTTCTTCTCTGCGCTTCTTGTCTTCTTCCGCAAAGGCTTCGGCATCCTTAACAGCCTTGTCAATGTCTTCCTTAGACATGTTGGAAGAAGCGGTAATGGAAATGGACTGTTCCTTGCCGGTGCCCAGATCCTTAGCAGATACATGAACAATACCGTTGGCGTCAATGTCAAAGGTAACTTCAATCTGCGGTACACCACGACGGGCCGGCATAATGCCATCCAGGTGGAATACACCCAGGGACTTGTTGTCCTTTGCAAATTCACGTTCACCCTGCAGAACATTAACTTCTACGCTGGTCTGGTTATCAGCAGCGGTGGAGAAGATCTGGCTCTTCTTGGTCGGGATGGTGGTGTTGCGTTCAATAATCTTGGTGCAAACGCCGCCAAGGGTTTCAATACCAAGAGACAGCGGGGTAACATCCAGCAGAAGCAGGCCCTTAACGTCACCGCCAAGTACGCCGCCCTGAAGAGCTGCACCAATGGCGACACATTCGTCCGGGTTAATGCCCTTGAACGGATCTTTGCCAATGTATTTCTTAACTGCTTCCTGAACAGCCGGGATTCTGGAAGAACCGCCAACCATCAGAACTTTGTTGATTTCGGAAACCTTCAGACCAGAGTCATTAATTGCCTGACGAACCGGGCCCATGGTAGCTTCTACCAGGTCTTTGGTCAGATCATTGAACTTTGCTCTGGAAAGGTCAATTTCCAAGTGCTTCGGACCAGTGGCATCTGCTGTAATGAACGGAAGGGAAATGTGGGAGTTGGTTACACCGGAAAGCTCAATCTTGGCTTTTTCAGCAGCTTCTTTCAGACGCTGCATGGCCATCTTGTCACCCTTCAGGTCAATCCCGTTGTCCTTCTTGAACTCTTCTGCCAGCCAGTCAATGATGCGCTGGTCAAAGTCATCGCCGCCAAGGCGGTTGTTACCGGCAGTGGCAAGTACTTCCTGTACGCCGCCACCCATTTCAATGATGGATACGTCAAAGGTGCCGCCGCCAAGGTCATAAACCATAACGCGCTGGTCATCTTCCTTATCAATGCCGTAAGCAAGAGCTGCTGCAGTCGGTTCATTGATAATTCTCTTTACTTCCATACCGGCAATTTTACCGGCATCCTTGGTGGCCTGACGCTGTGCGTCTGTGAAGTAAGCCGGAACGGTAATAACCGCTTCGGTAACGGTGTCACCAAGATAAGCTTCTGCGTCTGCTTTCAGCTTTTGCAGAATCATGGCGGAAATTTCCTGCGGGGTGTACTGCTTTCCGTCAATGCTTACTTTATAATCGGAGCCCATCTGTCTTTTGATGGACGAAATGGTTTTTTCCGGGTTGGTAATAGCCTGGCGTTTTGCTACCTGGCCTACCATTCTTTCCCCGTCTTTGCCAAAAGCAACAACAGACGGAGTGGTTCTTGCGCCTTCCGCGTTTGCAATAACAACCGGTTCGCCGCCTTCAATTACTGCTACGCAGGAGTTTGTTGTACCAAGGTCAATACCTACAATCTTTGCCATAATGTGTTCCTCTTTCCTCTATTAAAAAGTGTATTGTTTGTTATTTATATGAAAGCTGCATCGCCTGGGCGATGTAGTTGTGGGCTTAATTTACCACCTTCACCATAGCGTGGCGAAGGATGCGGTCACCCATTTTGTAGCCCTTCTGGAAGACTTCGGAAACGGTGTTTTCTCCGAAGTTTTCATCTTCGCCGTGCATAACGGCGTTGTGAAGATTCGGATCAAAGGGATCTCCGGCCTGTCCATAGGCTTCAATGCCCGCCTGGGTGAAAACGTTCTGCAGCTGGTCCCGGGTCATTTCTACGCCCTTCTTAAAATCTTCCAGCTGACTGACTTCGGATGCAAAGGCCCGTTCAAAATTATCTAGAACCGGGAGGATTGCCGTGTAAGTGGCTACTTTGGCGTCTCCATAAATGCCTTCTTTTTCTTTGGCGGTCCGCTTGCGGAAGTTGTCATATTCGGCTGCCAGTCGCAGGTACTGCTCTTTGGCATCCATCAGATCCTGCCGCAGCTGTTCCAGTTCGGAAAGAGCTTCCGGCGCTTCCTGTGTGTCTTTTGCGTCCTGCGCTTCTGTGTTTTCGGCTTCCGTTACTTCAGCCGTGGTATCTTCTGCGGCTTCGGTTTCCGGAATCCTTTGCTCATCTGTCTGATTCTTCATTGGTGGAATTGTCCTCCTCATAAACATCCGACAAGACAGCACTGACAATGTCGGACAAATATTTCAGTCCGGAAATGATTTTGGAATAATCCATTCGAGTCGGACCGATGATGCCGATGGCACCGGTGGCCCCGCCGCCGATTCGGTAACGGGAAATAATGGTAGTGGAATTGGCAAGCTCTTTAAAGTGGTTTTCCGAACCGATCCGGACTTCAATGCCGGCGCCGTTATCCCGGTTGCTGTCTTCCAGCAGCAGATTCAGCGGTTCTTCCCGGTGGAGGAAGTTCATCAGTTCGCTGGAATTTCCTTCGTAGTCCTTGTAATCCAGCAGTTTGCTCTGCCCGCCCAGTCTGACCTGTGTCTGACTGGCTTCGGAAACCAAATCGGCAATGGCAACCAGCGGTGCTGACATAGGCAATGCCTTGGCTCCGAGCGAAGCAACCAGCGTTTGAATAAAGGCTACGCTGACGTCTGTCAGCGGCTTCCCAAGGAAATATTCCGTTACAATGTTGTGGAAAGTTTCCACAAGGTCCGGGGTAATTTCCACATCCGTACGGCAGGCCTTACTTTTCAGCACACCGGTGGAGGTTAACAAAACCACCATGGCAATACGGGAACTAACCTGCACCATTTCAATGTTGCGGATGGTTGCATGTTCATCTGACGGAGTAGTGGAAATGGAAGCAAAGTTGGTAAAGCTTACCAGCGCTTCCTCTGCAGTCTTCAGCAGTTCATCCGGATCTCCGGAATGGGCATCCACGCCGGCTTCAATGCGGCGGCGTTCGGTTTCCCCAAGTTCTCTGACCTGCATCAGATGGTCTACGTAATAACGGTATCCGCTTTGGGTTGGAATCCGTCCGGCAGAGGTATGCGGTTGGTAAATATATCCAAGTTTGGTCAGAGCCGCCATGTCATTCCGAATGGTTGCAGAAGAAACGGACACATCCAGCTTATCCAGCAACGCTTTGGAACCGACCGGTTCGCCTGTGGCGATGTACTGCTCTACAATGGCAGCTAAAATACGCTGTCTTCGGGACTCTGCCATGGACCTTACCACCTTTCTGTTTGCTTTAGCACTCTGTTCCCTTGAGTGCTAACGTGACTATAATTTACCATTCACCCTTTGGGAAGTCAATACCTTTTCAAAAAAAATTTGCACTCTTTTTTAAAAAACTTTTGTCAAAAGAAAGAAACGGCGTAGTTACGCCGTTTCCGATTTAGCACTCCCTTAAAAATACTTAAAGTAGCAGCGTGTTATCGGTGCTTCGCAGGGAGAAGATCAGCTCTTCTTTCCCTACCTGAATGACGTCTGCTGCACTAAGCCGTTCTTCCTTTAAACAGGTTAGCTTTGTGGAGTTTAGACAGGTGCCCGCATCGGAATTCAGATCTTCCAGGAAATAGTTTCCCTGGAAGAAAAAGATGCGGGCATGCTCCGGCGCAATGTCAGGGTCCCCTGAAAGGCAGATATCCGCCTGGGCCGGGTCCCGGCCCAGGACGGCGCTGCCTTTTGGCAGGACGTATTCCTTGCCGGTCCGGCGGCAGGTCAGAACGGGAACCGTTCCGGGGTCTGCCGGACCGGCTTCCAGTGCGAATTCCGCTTCAAAAGGGTCTGCGGCTACAGGGGCGGGAGTGTTCCAAAGAAGCGCCAGCTTTTTCCGAAGGCCGCGCTTCTTTCTTTCCCTGCCGGCAGAAGCGGGTTCCCATTGTGGGTGCTCTGCCAGTTCTTTCAGCAACGCCTCATCCTCTGTCAAATCCTGATTGCACCGTGCCAGCAGGGAAAGTGCCGGAGCGCTGCACAGCTCATCTTCCCGTATGGCGTAAGCGGCGGTCAGGCGCAGATAGTCCAGCGGGTTGTTCTGCAGGCAGGCAACCCGCGCCGACGGAATACAAATAAACAGGATTTTTTCTGCATCCGCTTCCACATAGGTAAACCGTGGGTCCAGTAGCCACTCCTGTAACGGTATCATTCTATTTTTCAGTTCTGCTTTTGCAGCTAAGATTGCCGTCGCCAGACGGGAAAAGAACTGTTGTAGCTCTTCGGCGGAACGTTCCCGCCCCAGGTATACCGGTAGGGCTTCCTTTCCGGCAACCGGCACCAGCATCCGGAGTGTGTCTCCGGAAGGCTGTGCCATTTCCCTCTCCTCCGGGAAAGGAAGGCCTACCGGCAGGAAGCCGGACAGCGGCTGATTGCGCAGCATAGCTGCGGACAGCGCGTCCGGCTCTTCTCCGGGTTCCAGCTCATAAACTAACATCTGCTGATTGCTTTCATACTGATTAAACATAAAGACTCCTCCTTCAACGGAAGTGTACTGTATCGCCAGGGAAAATCGGAAGCAAAATCCAGAAAATTGGAACGAACGGTTGTTTTTTCCAGACTTTATGACCGTTCGTCAGAATGAACGGTATTTTAGTTGAACCAAAAATGGGAACATTCGTACAATAAAAGGGGCCGTTCATTCCGATCGGTACTATTTTTGATTTGGAGATATTAGAAAATGAAAAAGGAGAGTTACGTATGAAAATTGGTATTTTAACGCCCGACAAAAAATTTGATGAATTTTTGCGCAAAACCGTATTAGAATATGGTGACAGAAAGTGTCTGTCCGTGGAGTTGGAACCCTTCCCCTCTTTGAAGGATGTGCTCCTGACAGAGCAGCCATATGACCTGCTCCTGATTGACGACAAATATGAGCACCGTTCCTGCGTAGAAACCGCCCGTTTAATCCGCACTAAGAATCCGGCAGCCACCATGGTGTTAATTTCTTCCTCCCCGGACAAGGTGTATGAGTCTTTTGCTGTAAGGGCGCATCGTTACCTATTAAAGCCGGTTACGCAAACCATGTTATTTGAGGCATTGGACTCCTATTTTAATGAACGGATGAAGAGTTTTCTGGTCATCTGCCGGACCCACACCGGGTTCATGACCGTCCCCTCGGAAGACATCCTATATGTGGAAGCCAACCAGAAGGATTCTATCTTACATCTGCGTACCGGACCAACCGGTGTATTAACTTCCTTTTCCCAGGTGGTTCTGCAGGTTCCGCCGGAAAGTTTTTGCCAGACCCACCGGTCTTACATGGTAAACATGAAATACATTTCCCGTTTTGACCCCGATTTCATTTATTTAACCGACGGGTCCAAGATTGCACTCAGCAGACGCCGAAAAGTAACCTTTTTGGTTGCTTATAACGAATATATCCGAAGGAGAAATACAAAGTGACCTATCAGGAAGCAGTCAATTATATTGAAAGCCAGCTCCGCTTCGGCATGAAGCCGGGGTTTGAGCGTATTAACGGATTATTGGACCTGCTGGGACATCCCGAAAAAGAATTGCGCTACGTTCATGTAGCTGGAACCAACGGAAAAGGTTCTGTTTGCACGGAGGTGGCAAACATTCTGCAGGCAGCCGGATACCGGGTGGGGCTTTTTACCTCTCCTTATGTGGTTACCTTCCGGGAACGCATCCGGGTAGACGGAAAATATATTGACCCCGTTCTAATGGGGCAGCTGACGGAACAGGTCAAAGCCGCTGCAGAGGAATTGGCTAAGCAGGATATCCTGCCGACCGAATTTGAAATCATAACTGCACTGGCCTTCCTTTATTTCCGTCAAACCGCCTGCAGCATTGTTGTGCTTGAGGTCGGCCTTGGCGGACTTCTGGACTCTACCAATGTCATAGAAGCGCCCTTGGTTTGCGGAATCACCTCCCTTTCCATGGATCACACAGCCATTTTGGGCTCCACCCTACCGGAAATTGCCGCGCAAAAGGCCGGCATTATGAAGCCCGGCGTCCCAGTGGTAACAGCAGAGGGACAAGCGCCGGAGGCCATGGCCGTATTGGAACAGACCGCAGTAGAAAAAGGCTGTACCCTGTCTGTCGGTAGCACAGCATCCATTCAGGTGCTCAGCACCTCCATTTACGGCACAGAGCTGAAACTGGAAGGATTGAAAGTTCGCCTGCCGTTGATTGGCAGCCATCAAATTCAAAATCTCGGGGTTACCCTGGGAATCATCCACGTGCTGCGGGAACGCGGATTTTATATCGGTGCCCGCCATGTAAAAGCCGGATTGGAATTTTCTGTTATTCCGGCCCGCCTGGAAGTCTTGCGCAAAGAACCGCTGATTCTTCTGGATGGTGGTCACAACGCCGGTGGCATTCAGGCGCTGTCAGACGCCCTGTCCGCCTATACTGAATCCGGCTCCCGGGTCTTTCTTATGGGTGTCATGGCAGACAAGGAAGTAGACCGCATGATCTGCGAGTTAGCTCCTTTAGCCAGCACCATAGTTACCACTACTCCAAGCAATCCACGTGCCATGCCGGCAGAAGAGTTGCGTCAACGCCTTTTAAATGCCGGGTTCCCGGCAAAGAAGCTGATTGCTGTTTCCCAGCCGGAAGAAGCCTTTGACAAAGCTCTTTCCTTAGCCGGAAAGAACCCGCTTATTGTCTGCGGCTCCCTTTACCTTGCAGGAGATGTTCGTCAGCATATTCTGGATGTCTTGGAAGAATCCGAAACCTAAGCCACCTGTATTGACAGTGTTCCTTGTCCTTTTTATAATAGGACTATCTTCAGGGCGGGGTGAAAGTCCCCACCGGTGGTACAGTCCACGACCTGCATTTGCAGCTGATCCGGTGCAATTCCGGAACCGACGGTTACAGTCCGGATGGAAGAGGATACGAACCTATCGTACTAACACGCCCTGTGCCAAAACGCACAGGGCGTTCCTTTTTGCCGCCGAAGAAATTTATTGCTAAAGGAAGTACCTTTATGAACCACGCACAAGAGCGTCACTTGTCCCCCGTGCGCAAAATGACAACGGTTGCCGTCATGTCGGCCTGCGCCTATCTGCTCATGTTAATTGAATTCCCGATTCCCATTATGCCCAGCTTTATCAAAATGGACTTTTCGGAGTTGCCGGCTTTGCTAACCTCCTTTGCCCTTGGGCCGGGATACGGCGTTCTGGTCTGCCTGCTCAAGAACCTGCTGCACCTGCCATTTACTTCTTCCAGCGGTGTTGGAGAACTGTCCAACTTCCTGTTGGGTTGCTTCTTCTGCCTGCCAGCCGGCTTCATTTACAAATTCCACCGAAATAAGAAAAGTGCCCTGTTGGGTGCCCTGATTGGTGCCTTTTGTATGGCTGCCATCAGTTTTCCATCCAACTATTTCATTGTGTACCCGTTCTACACGAACTTTATGCCAATGGAAGGTATCATTGCTGCATACCACGCCATTCTTCCCAGCATTGACAGCCTTCCCAAAGCGCTGCTCATTTTCAATGTACCGTTTACTTTGGTAAAAGGTCTTTTAGACGTTCTGTTGACCTTCTTAATTTATAAGCGTATCTCGCCCATTATTCAGGGGTCCTTTGCACCGAAAAAGAAGGCCAAAAAGGTCCCATCGAAAGCCTTGACAGAGGATAAAAAAGAATTATAATCTATAGACGTAATTTGAATAGTTACTTATCCAGAGTGACGTAAGGGAACAGGCCCATTGACGTCCGGCAACCTGCCGTAAGGTAAGGTGCCAATTCCTGCGGTTGAAACCGAAAGATAAGCTTTTCAGGCGCCCTTCGGCTTCGAAGGGCGCTTTTTTATGATTATCACTAAATAAAATGCTGCAAAGGAGTCTGTCATGAAACATCTTTTTACTTCTGAATCCGTTACCTGCGGTCATCCCGATAAAGTCTGTGACAACATTTCTGACGCCATCCTGGACGCCATCCTGGCGCAGGATCCAAATGGCCATGTAGCCTGTGAAACCACCTGCACCACCGGTCATGTCCTGATTATGGGTGAAATCAGCACAACAGCTAATATAGACGTTGCCAAAATTGCCAGAGAAACCATTAAGGAAATCGGCTATAACAACCCCAGTTATGGTTTTGACGGTGACTCCTGCTCCGTCCTGGTAGCCCTTGATGAGCAGTCTCCGGACATTGCCATGGGCGTCAACGCATCCTTAGAATACAAAGATGGAGAAGAGGATCCATACAACATTAATGGTGCCGGAGACCAAGGCATGATGTTTGGCTTTGCCTGCACAGAAACGCCGGAACTGATGCCGCTTCCCATTTCTCTGGCCCATAAATTATCCAAACAGCTGATGGAAGTGCGGCAGAACGGCACTCTTTCCTACCTTCGTCCGGACGGCAAAACTCAGGTTACCGTAGAATACGATGATGCCGGCAAACCGGTTCGTGTGGAAGCCGTTGTAGTTTCCACCCAGCATGACCCTGATGTTACCCTGGAACAAATTCGGGAAGATATTATCCGAGAAGTCATTCGCCCGATTATTCCGGAGCAGTTCTTAACAGAAGACACCAAATACTTCGTTAACCCGACAGGGCGATTTGTCATCGGCGGTCCGGTAGGTGACTCCGGCTTAACTGGTCGAAAGATTATTGTAGACACCTACGGCGGATACTCCCGTCACGGCGGCGGGGCTTTTTCCGGCAAGGACCCGACCAAGGTAGACCGGTCTGCCGCCTACGCTGCCCGCTGGGTTGCCAAAAATGTTGTGGCAGCCGGTCTGGCAGAAAAATGTGAAATTGAATTGGCGTACGCCATCGGCGTCGCCCACCCTGTTTCCGTCATGGTAGAAACTTTCGGCACAGAAACGGTTCCGGCCGACAAAATCGCCGCCGCCGTCAACCAGGTCTTTGACCTGCGGCCCTATGCCATTATTGACACCCTGCAATTGCGCAGACCTATTTATAAGCAAACTGCTTCCTACGGTCACATGGGCCGCGAAGACCTGCACGTTTCCTGGGAGCAGACCAACAAGGTAGAAGAGCTCAAAGCTGCGGTTGCTGCATTATAAAAATTGCACTTCCGGAGAGTTCACCACTACCTCGCCAAGAAAAGAAAAAAGACAAAAAAAAGAAAAGGCACACGCCCAGAAAAACTTCTGGTTGTGTGCCTTTTGTCATGCTATTTACGCTTTCAAATATTGTGCCAGCATTTTTACTGTCAGGATATAAATGTCCGTTGGCTGCGAGGACCCGGTAAAATACTGGTAAATATTTTGCCCCGTATACACGTTGAAGATGATTTGGTAGACTTCATAAATATTGATGTCGTCCCGAATAGAGCCGTCTTCCACGCCGTCCTTCAGTGCCTTTAAAATGGGAACGGGAATTTCCTTGTTGTAGAATTCCCAGTAGGCATCCACCTTTCCCGCTTCGGAGGTATATTCCTCTTTGCGATGTGGCCGCGTATCCACCGTAGAAAACATTTCTCTGGTATACGTCAGCCAATTTGGGAATTTATTGTAGATGTCTATGTGGCATTGCAGGCAGCAAAGGAAACGTTCATAGCCGGTTTTCAGGCCCTTGGATTTTTCCTCATAATAGGGCAGCAGTTCATCATAAAAAATGATTAGGGAATCCTTCCACACGGCAAAAATTAAATTGTCCTTATTTTCAAAGTAGCGGTAAACAGAAGTGGCAGAAAGTCCTGCTTCCCTGGCGATTCGGTTGATGGACGTTTTTCCGGTCCCTTCCTCCAAGAAAAGCCGCTGCGCCACTTTGATGACATTCCGCATATTCTGTTCTCTGACATTGCTCTGATCCATAAGATTATCCCTGTTCCAAATTCACATTTTATTCATAAATTCCGCTGTTAGTATTACACACATCCCTTGGAAAAGCAAGCTTTTCCCAAAGCTTCCAGGTATCCGTTACTTCCGTGTGAACCTGCGCCGGCGTCTCATGATTCCCAAGGCTAATGTTAGACGTATTAGAACCCTTGGTAAAGAAAACCAGGGTTCTGTCATCCAGATGGTTACCATGGTGCGGTAGCGGAACTGTACGCCCTTCGGCTTCAGGTAGTTTTCCAGAGGCAGAATCATGGCTTCATAGTTGTTGTATTTACAGAAGCGAAGTGCGCTCACCACTTAGAACATCACACTTTTATTTAAAACATTATTTGAAGCATTATTTAAAACACTATATTTTAAATTAAAGCTCTTACATCTAATGCATTTCTATCTAAATATGCTTCTGTACTTGCCATTAATGCATTTACCGTTAAAACTCCAACTCTGCTATGCCTCTGTCCATGATGTTAGCGGTACTAACATCTACTTTCAAAAGAGAAGGAGGAAAGGTCTTCCTCCTCTTGGACAAACTATGAATTATCTGTGAACAAATGTCAAGAGTCAATTTTACCCCGCCCGGCGGAGCCCCTTCTTCCAAAAAAAGAATAAGTGCGCTCATTTCCAGCTAGGCAGCCCACTCTGCGGCTTTTTTTGCGCTCATTTTTTGTGTCCAGCCTAAATATGAGCGCGCTTATTTCCTGTATTAGAAATTAGAAAGAGTAAGGACTTGTTTGAATGCGCTCATTTCCGCTTTTACAGCCTAATCTGCGGCTTTTCAGCCTGGTATTTGCGCTCATTTTTTGTGTCCAGCCTAGATATGAGCGCAATCATTTTCTAAATTAGAAAATATTGGAAAAGGTGAACTAGTGGCGCTGTTGATTGCGCAAAGACAAGCAACCGGGAAAAAGAATCAAGTAAAAAGCCAATTGGTATAGGTAATGTAAAAAGCACTACCAGCAAAACAAAAGCCGTGGAAGGCTCAAAAGGACCCTTCCACAGCTTTTTCGTTACTTTTATTACACCTTATTCCTTACGTCTTAGTCTTAGTCTTGGTTTTAGCCCTAAACATTAAGCATCAAGCCTTAAGCATTAAACCTTAGCCTCACGCCTTAGCTTTAACTGTATACCTTAGCTAGGGCCTTACAACCTTACAGTCCTACACCTTAGCCTTACACAGATAAGCAGCCAAAGCTTCCGGTGTGTCAATTAAAGTGGTGGCGCCTGCAGCTTGCAGAGTGGGGACGTCCCGGAAACCCCAGGTAACGGACAGGCAGTCCAGCCCGGCATTTTTTGCAGTCTGAATGTCTACTTCGGAGTCCCCGACATAAACGGTGGTTTCCGGATCGGCACCCAATTCCCGCATGGCAAGCCGGATCATATCCGGCTGCGGCTTGCGGGGAATGCCGTCCCGCTCCCCAACCGCAACATGCAGGCCGAAGAAGGCTTTATTTAAATTTTGTACTGCAAAATCCACCTTGTTGGACACCACGCCCATGCGGTATCCCGCCTTCTTTAATTCGGCTAACGCCTCCGGAATGCCGGGATACGGCGCCGTGTTGTCCAAATCATGTTCTGCATAATGCGCTTTGAAATCCGCAAAAGTGGCTTGTAGCGTTTCTTCCGAAGTTCCCTCCGGAACCGAAAGTGTAATTAGCCGAAGGATGCCGTTCCCCACACTTAAGCGTGTGTGTTCAAAGCTTCTTTCCGGCAAGCCATTCTTCCGCAAAGCAAAATTCACACTGTTATGCAAATCCTGCAGCGTATCCAAAAGGGTACCATCTAAGTCAAATAAAATGCTTTTATACTGTTTCATTTTTTGCTGCTCTGTTTCATTTTTTGCTGCTCTGTTTCATCTTTTACTGCTGTGTTCCTTCAACAGTTCATACTTGGTATCCCAAAGCTTTTGGGACAGGTCCACATAGTAGTGGTGCGGATGTTCAAAGCGAAGCATTTCGTCCCAAAGGGTATCTATCTGCTCCTTGCAGAACTGCTGCAGTTCCTGCAACGTCTTGCGTTCATAAACGCATTTTCCATTCAGGAAAATCGGTTCCAGCAACGGCTTTGCCACGAAGTTGGTCAGCGTCTTCTGCTTCCAGGTATAGTCCGGATCAAAGAGAAGATATGGCTTGGTGTCATCTACCACTTCATCAGCCAAAGTAATCAGGTCTGCTTCTGCTTTTCCCGTTGTTCTGTCATACAGGCGATATACGCACTTAGAGCCCGGGTTAGTAATCTTCTGTACATTTTCAGAAATCTTAATTTTCGGAATAATGGTACCGTCTTCTGCTTCCAGGGCTGCCAGTTTATAAACACCATCCAGAACGGGGCTGGAAGAAGACGTAATCAGCCGTTCGCCGACACCGAAGGAGTCAATTTTGGCACCCTGGTCCAGCATGTCGGAAATAATATATTCGTCTAAGGAGTTGGACGCACAGATACCACAATCCGGATATCCGGCATCATCCAGCATTTTTCTGGCACGCTTGGACAAATAAGTAATATCTCCGGAGTCAATCCGAATGCCTTTTGGACGGTAACCCATTGGCTTCAGAACTTCGTCAAAACATTTAATGGCGTTCGGCACACCGGATTTTAATACATTATAAGTATCCACTAAAAGCGTGCAATTATCCGGATACTCTTTTGCATACGCGTTGAAGGCCTCCAGTTCGGTGTCAAACATCTGCACCCAGGAATGAGCCATGGTGCCGAGCGCCGGAATGTTATAATCCCGACCGTCCAAAACGCAGGCGGTACCAACACAGCCGCCGATGTAGGCCGCGCGGGCGCCCAGAATGGCCGCGGACGCGCCCTGTGCCCGGCGGGACCCAAATTCCATAATGGCGCGGCCCTTTGCGGCGCGCACAATGCGGTTGGCCTTGGTAGCAATACAGGACTGATGGTTAATTAACATCAGCATGCAGGTTTCCAGGAACTGCGCCTGCATAACCGGGCCACGCACCTTCATAATGGGCTCGCCGGGGAAAACCGGCGTGCCTTCCGGAATGGCCCAGACGTCACAGGAGAATTGGAAATTCTTTAAGTAATCCAGGAATTCATCCTTAAAACCGCGGGTCTTTAAATAGGCCAAGTCTTTTTCCGTAAACTTCAGATTGTTCAGATAATCTACAACCTGCTCTACGCCTGCCATAATAACAAAGCCGCCGCTGTCCGGAATTCGACGATAAAACATATCATAGTACCCTATGGTATCTTTATATCCATGTTCCAGATAACCGGCAGCCATGGTCAGCTCATAAAAGTCGGTTAATAATGTCAGGTTACATTTTGCATCATAATATTCCTGCATTGCAGTCACCTCTAAAGTGATTTTTCAAGCGTTATCGTGCTTATAAAGTGTAGCAATTATACCACAAAAAACAAGAAAACAAGGGATTGATAAAAAACCTACAGCTGATTATAATCTTTTTGTTATTTTAGAAAAAAGAGGAGAGCCATTTTTCCATGAGAACCCGAGAACAGATCCGCGGAAATAAAAACATTTCCGGCATGCGCATTGAATATTTGCGGCAACAAAAGGGGCTAAAGCAAAAAGACCTGTTAGAAGCCCTTGCTTTACAAGGCGTGGAAATGACCAGTCCGGTTTTATCCAAGATTGAAGGACAACATCGCGCCATTTATGATTATGAGCTTTTGGCCATTGCCAACACCTTGGATGTAACAACAGACGAATTACTGGGGAGATCATAATGAAACGCTTAAAAGAAGCTCTTACCCTCTACCGGGTGTTCTTTCAAATTGGATTATTCACCTTTGGCGGCGGATACGCCATGCTGCCGCTGTTGGAGCGGGAATGCGTAGACAAATACCACTGGTGCACCAAAGATGAATTGCTTGATATTTTTGCGATTGGGCAATGCACTCCCGGCGTTATTGCTGTCAACACAGCCACTTTTTTAGGCAGAAAACAAGGCGGTTTTTTAGGATCCGCCTTTGCCACCTTCGGAATTGTTTCCCCCAGTCTGATTATTATCAGCTTAATTGCTGCCCTATTACAAAACTTTGCCGACATTCCTAACGTGCAGCACGCTCTTGCCGGTGTTCGGGTTGCGGTTACCGCGCTTATCATTACCATGACCATCAAGCTTATCCGCAGCAACTGGAAAAGGCCACTGGATGTTATCATTGGAGTGGTTGCCTTTATAGTAGTTGGCGTCTTCGGTGCCAACCCTGCCATTGTTGTTGTCGGTTCCGGTCTGGTAGGTCTGTTCTACTATGGCCGTTTTGCCAAAGAGAAAGTCAGCTTAGCAGAAACTACCGGTGCACCGGTAGCTACTGCAGCTACAAAAGACGCAGAAACTACGGAAGCCACTGAAACCGCGGAAGCCCCAGAGGCTACCGAATCTGCGGACACCACTGAAACACCAGAAGCCACTAACTCGCCGGAAAAGGAGGATGAAGATAATGTATGACTTGCTCCTGTTATGCCTCCGCTTTTTCCAAACCGGACTTTTGGCTGTCGGCGGCGGATTGGCTACTCTGCCGTTCCTGTCTGACATGGCGGCAGACCATCCGGAATGGTTTACCCGCTCGGACCTGGCCGACATTGTTGCGGTTTCCGAATCCACACCGGGTCCCATTGGAATCAACATGGCAACCTTTGCCGGATTTAAAACGCATGGCGTTTTGGGTGCACTGTTGTCCACCTTCAGCCTGGTTCTGCCCTCTGTTATCATCATTTTGATTGTATATCAGGTACTGGAAAAATTTAAAACCAGCAAATATGTCATCAATTTGTTCCGCGGCCTGCGGCCTGCTTCCACCGGTCTGATTGCCGCAGCAGCACTGTCCTTATTCTTCCTGGCCCTGTTCCCCTCTTTCTCTGGGGACCTGCTGCATGACGCCTCCGGCATTGTCGGCACATTCAACTGGGTCAGTGCCCTCTGTTGTTTAGGCTTGTTTATTTGTATGCAATTGCCTAAAATAAAAAAACTTCATCCTATTTTGTTTATCCTGGCAGGAGCCGGTTTAGGTATCCTGTTACAACTGTAAAAGGAAGGGAGCGCTTCATCATAAAACAGTATGATTTTATTATTGTGGGCGCCGGCTTATCCGGCTGCACCCTTGGCTATTTACTCAGACAAAAAGGAAAATCGGTCCTGATTTTGGAAAAGGCAGACGCCAGAAAGAAGAACAAACTGTGCGGCGGCATTATCACGCAGAAATCCGTTCATCAAATGAAGGAAATCTTCGGTGAAGAAGACGTCAGCAAACTTCCGTTCTGGGGAGACGGCTCCGCTGTCAGCACCAACCAGAATCTGCATATTTCCGTTAAGAACTCCGGTGTACAGACCCTTCCCCGGAAGGCGCTGGATGACTTTGTCCTGCAAAAATATCTGGATGTTGGCGGCCAGTTACTGGACCACACTACATTCACAGACATCAACACGGCCTATAACACTATTACTGCGGGCGGCGTTACATACGGCTACGGCAAGTTGGTTGCTGCCGACGGAACCTTAAGTGCCGTGCGGAAGACCCTGACCGGAGAAACCCAGCCCAAAAACCTGGCGTTGGAACTGTTTACCCCGGAAAAGTCAGATGAATTGGAAATTACCTTCAAGCCGGAGCTAACCGGGTACTTCTACAAAATTCCAAATGCAGAGGGCACCATCTACGGCCTGGGAGACGTCAGCGGCAACGTAGATCACCTCCGCAAAATGCTGGTTGACTTTTACGGTAAAGAGGACTGCCCGGAAATTCGCGGCGCATTCCTGCCCAACAGCAAGCACCTCCGCTTCCACTATGGGGACAATATCTTTTTCATCGGCGATGCAGCCGGTCTCATTCTCCCCATCACCGGGGAAGGCATTTACTTTGCCCTCCTGTCTGCCCGTTTCTTAAGCCGGGTAGATACCGTAAAGCAGTATGAAACCATTATGAAGAATGTACGTCATTCCATCATCAAGCATCAGATTGTTTTCCGGTTTATTTACTGTACTGCGTTCCGCAATTTCATGTACAAAGCGTATCCGTACTCCCGTGCGCTGCGCAAATTAGTGGATGCCGGCCTAAGTGGTATTCTTTAAAAAGAGCCTGCTACAGAGAAGTTCTGTAGCAGGCTTTTCTATTTTAGTAGCTTCGTTTTTAGTAAATGGTGTGCTCTGTTAAAACAGTGTCCATGGCAACGTCATTTTCATCGGTAACCACCTGGTCCACCTTTTGCACTTCAAAAGCAACCCCCACGCGGTAGGCTTTGCTTCTTTTTAAGTAGCGGTCATAATATCCTTTGCCGTGGCCGCAGCGGTTTCCTTTTTCATCAAAGGCAACCACCGGGACTACCACAACATCTATCTGATCTGCAGTCAGCAAAGTGGACTTGTCCGGGTCCGGGGCCAGGATGCCGTATTTCCCCACAATGAATTCTTCTGCGGCATTCGGAAGGTAGGCTTCCATTTTGCCGTCCTGGGTACAAAACGGGAACGCCAATTTCTTGCCATTCATTTTACACCAGGTGTGGAAAACAGACAGATCTACTTCGTCTTCCGTTGCCTTGTAGGAAAAGATAACGGTGGCATTGCTGATTTCCGGCAGGGAACTGAGATAACTGCAAATGCGGTTGCTCTTCTTTTCCCGTTCTTCCGGATCCATTTCCCTTCTGGCTTTTAACGCCAGTTTCCGTTGCTGTTCTTTCATGACCATGCCTTCTTATTTGTGATATAGCTGTTCTTCCCGTTCATACTTCGGTTCGCAGGTAATTTGAATGCCCAAGTTTCGGAAGATCTTCCGATCCACATCCGACAAAATAACCGTTGCGTGCGCATCCATACCCTTAAGCTTCGGAATTTGCTCCAGTGCTTTAGCGGCATCCGCACTTTCCGCTGCCGTAGAGGACAACGCAATTAAGATTTCATCTGTATGCAGGCGCGGGTTCCGGCTGCCCAGATAATCCGTTTTTAAGTGCTGGATTGGCGCAATGGACTTGGCTGCAATCAGGTCGGTTTCCTGCGCAAATCCAGCCAGGGCTTTCAGTGCGTTCATCAGGGCAGAGGCCGCCGCGCCAAGTAAATCACCGGTCTTTCCGGTTACCACCCTGCCGTCCGGCAGCTCTATGGCAGCGGCCGGTTTCCCGCCGGTCCGTTCGGACCGCTCCTTGGCCGCTGCCACCACTGGGCGGCTGGCCGCGGAAAGACCGGTCTGATTCATAAGCAGCTCCAGGTGGTACAACTCATGGCTTTCTACACCGGAAATGCGTTCATCGCAAAGCGCCTTGTAATAACGGCGTACAATTTCCATTTCGGACGCCCGGCAACAAACGGCATCATCCACAATGCAGTTACCAGCCATGTTAACCCCCATGTCTGTCGGGGAGCGGTACGGGCTGGTTCCCATAATGTGCCGCAGCATGGATTCCACCACGGGGAAGACTTCTACATCCCGGTTGTAATTGACCGTTTGTTCCCCGTAGGCTTCCAAATGGAAGGGGTCAATCATATTGACGTCATCCAGGTCCGCGGTGGCGGCTTCATAGGCCAGGTTGACCGGATGCTTTAACGGCAAATTCCAAATGGGGAACGTTTCAAACTTTGCATAACCTGCCTGCACACCGTGCTTGTTTTCATGGTACAGCTGGGACAGACACACGGCCATTTTGCCGGACCCCGGACCAGGCGCCGTAACAACAACCAGCGGGCGTTCCGTCTGGATATAATCATTTTTTCCGAAGCCGTCTTCAGAAACAATCAGACCAACATCATTGGGGTATCCGGGGATGCGATAATGACAATAAGATTTGATGCCCAGATTAGACAACTTTTTGCGGAAGTGCTCTGCACTTGGTTGTCCGGCGTATTTGGTCAGGCAAACGCTGCCGACGTATAAGCCGTAATTCTGAAATGCGTCAATCAGACGCAGCACATCCTGATCATAGGTAATACCGTAGTCCCCACGAACCTTATTGGCTTCAATGTCTTCTGCGTTAATGACGACTACAATTTCCGCCTGTTCCTTTAGTTGTAATAACATCTGCAACTTGGAATCTGGCTGAAACCCGGGCAGCACACGGGAAGCATGGTAGTCATCAAACAGTTTCCCGCCAAATTCCAGATACAGCTTATTATCAAATTGCTGTATTCGCTCCAGAATATGCTGGGACTGCATAGATAAATACTTATTATTGTCAAATCCGATATTCATTCTTCAGCTCCGTTAAAAACATCTGTTTTCTTTTACACAATCAAATTCAGTCTACCAAAATGCCACTCCGAAAGCAACAGTCGTTGCCAGTTAGACACTTTCCTTTTTTTGTCTTGTTTTCTTCCCTTTTGGCCAGTTCCTTTTTAGGCAATTTCCACGTTTTTTCTCCGCTTTTTTCTATTTGTGTTTTCAGAATGCCGGTGCTACACTGTTAGCATCAAAATTGAAAATTGGGGGCCGACATATGTCTGAAGAAACCAAAAGTAACGTAGAAGTTACAGAAGCAGAAGTAACAGAACTGGAGAAAAAGGAAACCAAAGGCAAAGAAATAAAACGTGCCATTAAATTTGCCCTGTTCTCCGCCTCTGCCGGTATCATTCAGTTGGTATCCTACACGCTTTTAGATGAATTTGCCGGCTGGGCCTGGGCTCCATGTTATCTGGTTGCTTTGGTTCTGTCCGTTGTTTGGAACTTTACCTTCAACAGAAAGTTTACCTTCAAATCCGCAACCAATGTACCGGTAGCCATGCTGAAAGTATTTGCTTACTACTGTGTCTTCACTCCAGCCACCCTGTTCCTTGGTGCTTATCTTTCTGACGGCATGTTGGACGGGGCCGTTCAATTCTTTGACAACCATGTTGGCATTCCGGGTATTGTAACTACCCTGATCAACATGCTGATTAACTTGGTAACCGAATTCCTGTATCAGCGTTACTTCGTTTTCAAAGATTCTGTTGACACCAATGCAGCAGCACAGAAGCAGGAAGAAAAAGCAGAAGAAAACGCTGCCGAATAATTTTGCCTCTGCCTTTTTATTTCATCCATTGGTCCCGGTACAGCAGGTTGCTGTACCGGGGCTTTTTTCCGCCGCCGACCCACAGCCCAAGTAAATTCAATCCGAGGTGACTCAAATGAAATTTCACGGTTTTCAAAAAATGACCGTTCTGGATTATCCGGGCCATATTGCCTGCACGGCTTTTACCGGTGGTTGCAATCTGCGTTGTCCCTTCTGCCATAATGCCCCGTTAGTTACAGAGCTGGAATCCTCTGCCACCATAGACGAAGAGGAAATCCTTGCCTTCCTGAAAAAACGGCAAGGCCTGTTAGACGGCATTGCCATTACAGGCGGGGAACCTTTGCTCCAGCCGGAAATACCGGCCTTTATCCAAAAAGTGAAGGGCCTTGGTTTTCTGGTCAAGTTAGACACCAACGGGTGCTACCCGGAAGTGCTAAAACAACTGGTAGAGGACAAGCTGGTAGACTATGTTGCAGTAGACATCAAAAACAGCATTTCAAAATATCCGGAAACCGTTGGTGTTCCCAATTTTGATATTGCC
The DNA here is from genome assembly GCA_963600825.1 of Bacteroidaceae bacterium. GTDB lineage: Bacteria > Bacillota > Clostridia > Oscillospirales > Acutalibacteraceae > RUG420. The sequence goes on from CAVCCW010000014.1 coordinate 36,238, forward strand.
CCGGTTTTGGAAACTGTTGCGTACCTGAAAACCAACCCGGTAGCATACGAATTCCGCACCACCATTGTAAAAGAGTTTCATACGGAAGAAGACATCCGAAGTATAACAGACTGGATTGCCGGAACGGAACGTTATTTTCTGCAGAACTTCACAGACAGCGGCCATCTGATTGGTTCCAATCTGCACGAGGTCGGCAAAGCACAACTGGAACAATTCTGTCAGATTGCCCAGGAAAAAATTCCGGCAACAAAAATCAGAGGCGTTTAACCCTTCTTTTTTGTCTTTTTCAACAAAACACAATATCTTGTGCTTTTTCTGTTTGCAAGCTACAAAATCTTTGATATACTAATTCATGCAACTTACAAGGTTAGGAGAAAAGAATCATGTATAGCGTAATTAAAAGAGACGGGAAAGTAGTTAACTTTACCCTGTCTAAAATTAAAGACGCCATCACGTTGGCATTTGACGCATGTGACCGTCAGTATCATCCGGATACCATTGACTTCCTTGCGTTAAAAGTTACAGCTGACTTTGAACCGAAAATTAAAGACGGCCAGATTGCGGTAGAAGACATCCAGGACTCCGTAGAATCCGTTCTGATTCGGGCGGGGTATGACGATGTTGCCAAGGCTTACATTCTCTACCGTAAACAAAGAGAAAAGCTGCGTAACTTAAATACCAACATGTTGGACTACAAGAAGACCATCAATGACTATCTGCACATCAATGACTGGCGGGTAAAAGAAAATTCCACCGTTACCTATTCTGTCGGCGGTCTGATTCTTTCCAACTCTGGTTCCATTACCGCCAACTACTGGCTGTCCGAAATCTATGACGACGAAATCGGAAATGCCCACCGCAACGCAGACATCCACATTCACGACCTTTCCATGCTGACCGGCTACTGTGCCGGATGGTCTTTAAAGCAGCTGATTCAGGAAGGCCTTGGCGGCGTTCCGGGAAAGATTACCTCTTCTCCGGCATCCCACCTGTCCACCCTTTGCAATCAGATGGTAAACTTCCTTGGCATCATGCAGAATGAATGGGCCGGCGCTCAGGCATTCTCTTCCTTTGACACCTATCTTGCTCCATTTGTAAAAGCAGATCACCTGGATTACAAGGAAGTAAAACAGTGCATCCAATCCTTTATCTACGGTGTCAACACACCGTCCAGATGGGGCACACAGTCTCCGTTTACCAACATTACGCTGGACTGGGTTGTTCCGAATGACCTTGCCGAACTGAACGCCATTGTCGGCGGCAAGGAAATGGACTTCAAGTACAAAGACTGCAAGCCGGAAATGGACATGATTAACAAAGCCTTCATTGAAATCATGATTGAAGGTGACGCCAACGGCCGCGGCTTCCAGTACCCAATTCCAACCTATTCCATCACCAGGGACTTTGACTGGTCTGAAACCGAAAACAACAAGCTGCTCTTTGAAATGACAGCCAAGTACGGCACCCCGTACTTCTCCAACTACATTAACTCTGACATGGAACCGTCTGACGTTCGTTCCATGTGCTGCCGTCTCCGTCTGGACCTGCGGGAACTGCGGAAGAAATCCGGTGGCTTCTTCGGATCCGGCGAAAGCACCGGTTCTGTCGGCGTTGTTACTATTAACATGCCGCGGATTGGCTACCTCGCCAAAGACGAAGCCGATTTCTTTGCCCGTCTGGACAAGCTGATGGATATTGCCGCCCGCTCCCTGAAGGTAAAACGTACCGTTATTACCAAGCTGCTGGAAAACGGCCTGTATCCGTACACCAAGCGTTATCTTGGCACCTTCAACAACCACTTCTCCACCATTGGACTGGTTGGTATGAACGAAGCCTGCCTGAACGCAAATTGGATTCGCAAGGATCTGACCTCCGAAGAAGGACAGGTTTTCACCAAGAAAGTGCTGAACCATATGCGGGAACGCCTTTCCGACTATCAGGAAGAATACGGTGACCTTTACAACCTGGAAGCCACTCCGGCAGAGTCCACCTCGTATCGCCTGGCCAAGCATGACCTGCAGCGGTATCCGGACATCATCACAGCTGCCAAGGCAGAGGGTGACACTCCGTATTACACCAACTCTTCCCACCTTCCGGTCGGCTTTACAGACGACATTTTCTCTGCCCTGGACATCCAGGATGACCTCCAAACCCTGTACACCTCCGGTACCGTATTCCACGCGTTCCTTGGAGAAAAACTTCCGGACTGGCAGTCCACCGCTACCCTGGTCAGAAAAATTGCAGAAAACTACAAGCTGCCGTACTACACCATGTCTCCTACTTACTCTGTATGTAAGAACCATGGCTATCTTGCCGGCGAGGTAGCAATTTGTCCTGAATGCGGAGAGCACACCGAAATTTACTCCAGAATTACCGGTTATTATCGTCCGGTACAGAACTGGAATGACGGTAAGACCCAGGAATTCAAAGACAGAAAAACCTATGATCTTGCCCATTCCCACCTGACCCACGAAGGTTGCGGATGCACAGTCAGCCAGGTTCCAAACCCAGCTGATACCGCAGCAGTAAAAGACGCGGTTTATCTGTTTACCACAGAAACCTGCCCGAACTGCAAAATTGCAAAAGCAACCATGGAAAAAGTCGGCTTTGCTTATGAGAACGTAAACGCTTATGAGCATGAAGACATGGCAGAACAGTATGGTGTTCGTCAGGCTCCAACACTGGTAGTTGTCAAAGACGGCCAGGTTTCCAAGTATGCCGGAGTTTCTGAAATCAAGAGAATGTTAAACGTATGATTTATGATCTTATTATTATCGGCAGCGGCCCTGCGGGGCTGACTGCCGCCCTTTACGCCGGCCGGGCCGACAAGTCCGTGCTGGTCATTGAAAAAGGCGCCTTTGGCGGACAGATTACCCTGTCCCCGAAAGTAGAAAATATTCCGGGTTTCACGGTTTTATCCGGAAATGAATTTGCAGATAAAATGGTAGAACAGGTGCTGGCCCAGGGCGCCGATTTTGAATCGGAAGAAGTCCTGGAAATCCAGGATAACGGTGCAACCAAAATTGTGCGGACCGACTTCGGCACACACGAAGGGAAAGCCGTTATTCTTGCTACCGGCGCACGGCACCGCACCCTTGGTCTTCCCAATGAAGAGACCCTTATCGGAAACGGCATCTCTTTCTGTGCCGTTTGTGACGGCGCCTTCTTCAAAAACAAGGTGGTCGGCGTAGTCGGCGGCGGCAACTCAGCACTGCAGGAGGCTCTTCTGCTGGCGGATCTGGCCGCCAAGGTCTATGTCATTCAGGACCTGGACAATCTGACCGGAGAACAAAAGCTGCAGGACCTGCTCCGTGCCAAGCCGAATGTGGAAATTATCACCGGTACTCTGGTGGCCGGATATCTTGGCACTTCTGCACTGGAAGGCGTCCGGATCCGGAATCAGAAGAGCGGCGCAGAGGAAGAACTTACCCTAGATGGTTTGTTTCTTGCCGTTGGCATGGTGCCGCAAAACGAAGCATTCCGCAATGTTGCAACGCTGAATGACTACGGATATGTTGACGCAGACGAATCCTGCCTGACTGAAACAGCCGGCATCTTTGTTGCCGGAGACTGCCGCAGCAAGTCTATTCGTCAGGTTACCACTGCCGCATCTGACGGTGCAATTGCAGCTTTGGCTGCCTGTCGTTACTTAGATAACTAAACAAGAAAGAAAAGGCTCTGACTGTAACAAGTCAGGGCCTTTTTGTATTTTGTGGAATGTACTTTGCGGAGCATATTCTTTCAAAATTGTCCGGTTTTTATGTAAACAGTATTGTTGGTTTGTCTGTAGGATAAAGCTCCTATTCATGTTAAAATGAGG
>CAVCCW010000015.1:0-37082 GCA_963600825.1 Bacteroidaceae bacterium
CATTCTGTGTACTATACCTAGAAATGAGCGCATTCATTTTCTATATTGGAAAATAAGGAAATCCAATTTCCTTGTAAGTGCGCTCATTTCCACTTGGCAAGCCGAATCTGCGGCTTTTTGGCCAGGCAAATGCGCTCATCCGGTGTGCCATACCTAGAAATGAGCGCATTCATTTTCTATATTGGAAAATAGCCAAAGAAATGCCAAAGAGCCACCAGGAACACCAAAGAGACCCATAAAAAAGCATCCAAATCGCCTTGCCCAGGCCGCACACAAAAAGAAGCCCGCTGCAACTGCAGCGGGCCCCAAACTTGGTCACCAATTTTATTAGCGCAATTATTCTACGTTCTTCTTCAGGGTTTCCAGGTTGTCATACAGTTCCTTCGGAACGGTGTTACCAAGGCTTGCATAGAATTCTTCAATGCCCTTAGCTTCTTCCTTCCAAAGAGCCTTGTCTACGTTCAGCATAGCGTTGAGCTTTTCAACATCAACTTCGCCTTCCAGGCCTTCCAGGTTGATGTCTTCTGCCTTCGGCATGTAACCGATTTCTGTTTCAACAGCGTCTACTTCACCGTCACAACGCTTGAGGATCCATTCCAGAACACGAAGGTTGTCACCGAAGCCCGGCCACATAAAGTGTCCTTCATCATCCTTGCGGAACCAGTTAACATTGAAGATCTTCGGAGCCTTGTCCGGATCCAGAGAAGCACCAATGTCAATCCAGTGCTGGAAGTAAGTACCGCAGTCATAACCAATGAACGGACGCATTGCCATCGGGTCACGACGAACTACGCCAACAGCGCCAGTGGCAGCTGCTGTGGTTTCAGAGGACAGTGTGGAGCCGATGAATACACCGTGGTTCCAGTCTCTGGACTGATATACCAGCGGAGCAAGCTTTGCACGACGGCCGCCGAAAATGAAGGCGCTGATTGGAACGCCTGCACCGTTTTCAAATTCAGAGCTCAGGCACGGGCAGTTCTTGGCAGGAGCCGTAAACCGGCTGTTCGGATGAGCACCCGGAGTGGTGGCAGTCTTGCCGTTCCAAGGCTTACCGGTCCAGTCAACAGCGTTTTCAGGCGGATTCTTGTCCAGGCCTTCCCACCATACGGTGTTGTTGTCCAGGTTCAAGCAAACATTGGTGAAAATGGTACCTTTCTTAGTGGAAGCCAGTGCGTTCGGGTTAGACTTATCATTGGTACCCGGTGCTACACCGAAGAAGCCGTTTTCCGGGTTAACAGCATACAGTCTGCCGTCTGGTCCCTTGCGGATCCAGGAGATGTCGTCACCAACGGTCCATACTTTGTAGCCTTTGGACTTGTATCCTTCCGGTGGAATCATCATGGCCAGGTTGGTTTTACCGCAAGCACTTGGGAATGCAGCGCAAACGTACTTGGTTTCACCCTTCGGGTTTTCCAGGCCAAGAATCAGCATATGTTCTGCCTGCCAGCCTTCTTTCATGGCCTGGTAGGAAGCAATACGAAGGGCAAAGCACTTCTTGCCGAGCAGAACGTTTCCGCCGTAACCGGAGTTAACGGAGTAAATGGTGTTATCCTGTGGGAACTGGCAGATATAGCGCTTTTCTTCGTCAATGTCACACTTGCAGTGCGTGCCGCGAACCCAGTCATCGGAATCTCCAAGAGCGTCAAGTACAGCCTGACCTACACGGGTCATGATGGCCATGTTTTCTACTACGTAAATGGAGTCGGTTATTTCCAGACCGATCTTAGAGAACGGGGAACCTACCGGGCCCATGGAATACGGAATGATGTACATGGTGCGGCCCTTGTAGCTGCCGCGGGCGATGTCATCCAGCATCTTATAAGTAGCTGCCGGTTCCATCCAGTTGTTCAGAGGACCTGCCTCTTCTTTGGTCGGAGTACAAATGAAAGTACGTGCTTCTACGCGAGCAACGTCATTGGTTGCAGTTCTGTGAAGATAGCAATCCGGAAGCAGTTCATCATTCAATTTGATGAGTTCTCCGGTAGAGCAGGCCTCTGCCTTTAAGGCATCCAGCTGTTCTTTGGAACCGTCAATCCATACAACTTTGTCCGGGGTCAAAAGAGCAATCCGCTCGTCCAACCACGAAAGCACAGACTTGTTGGTTGTGTAGTTTTCCATGGGAAACTCTCCTTTATTTTTAGAATTGCGGCGAGCTGGCTCGCCACTGTTTTTACCATAGTTTTTGCCATAAATTAGCAAATGCGAACTGATAAAAGAAATCCACTTCTACCGCTTACCGATTATACTATCAATCCGAGGAAAAGTCACGGGACAGAACGGTCCTTTTTGTTCATTTAAAGCACTATTGACGAGATGCAGTATAATGTTAACAGAATGTCAGCTTTATTATGCAAATACACCATAAAAAACACTTAAAACGGCTAACAGCAAGCCGGATTATAGGAGTCTTCTAATGAAACTTTCACTCATTATCCCTTGTTACAACGAAGAAGGAAATGTGCAGCCCATGTATGAAAAGGTAGTCAGCACCTTTACCGGCAAAATAGACAGCTACGAATTTGTCTTCGTAAATGACGGCAGCTCAGATGCCACGGCCGCTAAGCTGAAAGAAATTTACCGGTCGGCGGAGCAGCCGGTTAAAGTTGTTAACTTTTCCCGCAATTTTGGAAAAGAAGCCGCCATTTATGCCGGTTTACAGCATGTCAGCGGAGATTACATTTCTATTATTGATGCTGACCTACAACAGGATCCAGCTTACGTTTTGCAAATGGTGGACTTTTTGGAAGAGCATGAAGACTATGACAGCGTGGCTGCTTTCCAGGAAGAGCGCAAAGAAAGTGCGTTTATGTCAAAAACCAAAAACGCATTTTATAAGATCATCAATAAAATTTCCGACACGGAGTTTGTCAGCGGTGCTTCCGACTTCCGTACCTTCCGCAGCCGGGTCAAAGATGCCATTTTGCAAATGTCCGAATATCACCGGTTCTCCAAGGGGATCTTCTCCTGGGTTGGGTTCCAAACCTACTATATGCCATATAACGTGGATGACCGTCTGACCGGGACCAGCAAATGGTCCTTTTGGAAGCTGATGAAGTATGCCATTGAAGGCATCGTGGCGTTTACCACTGTGCCGTTGAAGCTTTCCACCTGGGTTGGTTCGTTGACCTCCCTGGCGGCGCTGATTTACATTATTGTCGTTATCATTCAGAAGCTTGCTTATGAAATTGATGTTCCCGGCTACGCCACCATTGTGGTCCTGATTTTGTTCCTTGGCGGCATGCAGTTGCTGGCCCTCGGCATCATTGGCGAATACCTCTCCCGCACCTACATCCAGTCCAAGCACCGGCCAATCTACCTGGCTCGTGAAGTCTTGGACAACCAAAAGAAGTAAGCTGTTTTGCTCGGGCGAGTCAGCCACTCTCCCATCCAGCAAGAGAAAACAACTACATAGCAATATAAAAGACGGGCTGTTGCCGAAAGGCAATGGTCCGTCTTTTAATGTGGATTTTAAGCGACAGGATTTGGTTTCCTTGCTACTATTTGCTGTGGGAGCATTTGCCCGCCGTAGGTTTAGTCGGTGAAGAGTGTGCGGGCGCGCTCGGCGCGGTAGGCGTCCCGCTTTTGCCGCTCCATGTCTGCGCCGGCGGCAGCATTCAGCGTGGCCGGTTGCAGGGTGAAGATCATTTCGTTGATCTGCTCCATGTTGCCCGGGATTTCCCCGGAAGCAACACCGATGCGGACCATGGAAATGGCTTCCATGAACTCTTTGAAAGTCATGACTCTGGCATTTTTCAGGGTGCCGAGGGAGCGATACAGTAAGTCCTGAAAGCGAAGATTTTCCAGTAGGGCCTTTCTGGCCTCTTGTTCCTGTTCAATTAAAGAAAGAGCTATATTGTTCAGGTTTTGTAGTGCCATTTCTTCGGAAATACCTAAAGTAACTTGGTTAGACAATTGATACAGGCTGCCCGGAGGGTTAGCTCCCGCTCCGAAGGCACCGACCAGAGTCAGGCCAAGCTTGGAAACCGTGTTAGCTAAATGATGCAACCGGCCATGAATATGCAACGCCGGCAGCTGCAAAAGGACGGACGCCCGCATTGCGGTACCAATGTTGGTGGGGCACTGGGTTAAATAGCCTAATTTTTGATCAAAAGCAAAGTGTAGGGACTCATCCAAAAGACTGTCTAAGTGATCTACCAGTTCATACGCCTTGAAGGGTTCCAACCCAGGGAGTAAAGCTTGTAGCTTTACATGATCCTCTTCACAGATCATGATGCTGAGTGTTTCATCCGGTGTCATGGCAAGAGAGCGTCCTTCGGAAAAGCTGACGAACTCCGGAGACACCAAATACCGCTCAGCTAGTGAGATTGCCTGGCTTTGCGTCAGATCTGACATGGTAATCATACGGAATTTTCCGGGCAGTTTTTCCTCCAAAACCGCCTGTACATCTTTGGCTAATTGAGCCCGTTCCGGTAGAGAAAGATTAACTGTAAAGACTTTTCCCTTTACATTTCTTGCCAGTGCAATTTTGGTGCAGACAACCACATCATTCTGGGCTCCGGCAAGCTGATACCATTTGCTCATGCCTGGTTGCCTCCCTTCAATGCGTTCAGTTCATCCCGAATTTCTGCAGCACGTTCAAAGTTCTGTGTTTTGACTGCTTCATCCATTTCTTTTTGCAGAGACAGGATTTGTTCTCGCAGATCTACGCTGTGGTCTACAGAAGCTGCTTTCTTTCCAATATGGGATGCCCGCCCGTGAATCCTGTTCAAAGACGGACGCAGTTTTTCATAAAATACGCTGTAGCAATCCGCACAGCCCATCATACCAGTGCGGACAATTTCAGAAAAAGTACATCCGCAGGTAGGGCAGTGCTCTTCCTCCTTCGTTTCAGGCAGAACAGCTGAAGGGAAAAATTCCTGTAAAAAGCTGCTTAAGTTAAAGCCTGTTCCGGAGAACAGATCCGTATATCCCAAATGGGCTGCACAGTTATGGCACAGGTGCAGGGATACCCGCTCCCCGTTGGCAATTCGTTTAATGTGGGTGGTTGCTTCGTTCTTTCCGCAATTTTGACAAAGCATACAAACACCTCCTCCAATTCCTTATTTTAGCACTCCCCCAAGGCGACTGCAAGAAGTGGAAAGTTGCGCTTTTATTCATTGGTTTGCAATCGTTTCATTGATAAAAACTTGTCATGATTTTTCCGTGCTTTTCCTTGGTTTTCATTGAACCGAAGGGCATTTTTTTATATAATCAGTGGGATATGACTTGTGGTTACTATAATGTAATGAGTAAGCAATCCCAGGAGGCCCTTTATGACACAGCGTAAAAAGAAAGTTCTTTTTTCTGTCCTGGCACTCCTCCTGGTAGTGCTTCTGATTATTGGTGTATTGGTTTTCCGTGGTGGCGTACATCGCCAAGGAATCCATCATGAATATTTATCCATGGGAACCACGGTTTCCGACCAGATTTATGCAAAAGAAGCAACGGCAGATGACGTTTCCGAATCCATTCAAAAACGTCTCAGCACATTGGACGCCAATGAATTGTCCTGGCGAATCAGCGCTTCTTATGTTGCCAAATTAAATCAGGACTACTCTGTGGCAGTAGATGACAGCATGGCCAACTGGGTGCAAACCTGCCTGGATGTCTCAAAACAATCCGGCGGTGTTTTTGACATTACCGTTGGCAGTCTGTCCACGCTGTGGGGCATTGGGACAGAAGATGCCCGGGTTCCCTCTGACGAAGAAATTCAGGAAGCCAAAAAAGTAATTGGATGGGAATCGATTTCCATTCAGCCGTTGGCACAGCCGGAAAACGGGAAAACGCAGGAAATCCGTATCGGAGAAGGACAATTTGTTGATCTTGGAGCCGTTGGAAAAGGTATTGCGTGCGATGAAGCCTATACCATCTTAAAAGACTCCTCCGTAGACAGCGCCATCGTTTCCGTTGCCGGTTCTGTTTTACTGTACGGAGAAAATCCGAATTCCTCTGACGGCACTTGGTCCGTCGGCATTCGGGATCCGCAAGAAGACGCCAATTCCTACTGTGGCATTTTAACGTTGCCGGAAGGCTTTGTTTCCACCTCTGGGAATTATGAAAAGGTATTGGAAGTAGACGGAAAGAAATACCATCATATTCTGGATCCTCGCACCGGATATCCGGCGGAAAGCGGATTATCCAGTGTTACCGTGGTGGCACCAACCGGGCTGTTGGCAGATGCCCTTTCCACTGCCTGCTTTATTTTGGGTTACTCGGAAGACAGCTTACAGTTGCTGGAACATTATCAGGCTTCCGCAGTTTTCATTACCTCGGACGGAACGGTCTACACCACCGGGGACTTAGGTTCCTGCTTACAATTGACCGGATCTGCTTATACCCTTGGAAAGGAGTCCACCTGACATGGGCAAGTTCGTCCGGAAAGCAGATATTTTTTTGCTGGTCGGCCTTCTGATTCTCTGTGCGGCAATCCTGTTGCCGTCTTATTTTGCGGCTTCTTCTAAAAAGGATCTGACTGCCGTTGTTATGCAGAACGGGGAAACCGTGAAAGAAATTTCTTTATCTGAAGTAACAGAAGCTTACACCTTTACCTTAGACACAGACCCTTCTGTTACCATTGCAGTGGAACCGGGCTGCATTTATTATGCCTCGGCGGATTGCCCTGACAAGGTTTGTGTCCAAACCGGCAAGCTAACCAAGGCCGGTGACACGGCGGCCTGCCTACCTTCTAAAACACTGATTGTCATCCGAGGTACGGCGGAAAAAGGTCAGCCGGACATTTTAACTTACTAATTCAACCATTTGACAGGAGTTCACCATGAAGAAGGATACCGTTTCCGCCCGTACCAAGCGGGTTGCCCTGCTTGGCGTTCTGGGCGCACAGGCATTGGTACTTTCCTTCCTGGAAAACCTGATCCCGGCCATTCCCGGCCTTCCGCCGGGCGCCAAGCCGGGCTTATCCAACATTGTTACTATGTTTGCCGCCGCAGCCATGGGCCCCGTAGACGCTTTGCTGATTGCCGTCCTGAAGGCAGTCTTTGCAGGGCTGACCCGCGGGCTAACGGCCGGGCTTATGAGCCTTGCCGGCGGTCTGCTCAGCACCCTGGTCATGGTGTTGTTGCTTCGCTGGAAGCACAACCCATTCGGCATTTTAGGGGTTTCCATTGCCGCTGCCGTTGCCCATAATGCGGGTCAGTTGCTGGTTGCCTGCCTGCTGTCCGGCACCGCATCGCTGCTTTGGGGTTACGGGCCCCTGCTGCTGCTCTTTGGCATCGCAGCCGGCGCCCTCACCGGCATTTTCTTAAAACTGCTCTTCCCGGTTCTCTTAAAGCAGAGCCGTTACTTTGGGTTTCAGATTAACCTACAACAATGAATTTGTTGTGTTAATACATAATCTTAGGGGCTAACGCCCGTTAAGGAGTTGAATGAATGACGAACACATTTATGGCACAGGCTCTGAAGCCGGTTGCCAAGGGACACGGCGGTGCTCATGTGAACCATCACAAGAACACAGCCGGCCTTGCGGTAGAACGCATCCCTTGTCCTGCTTCCGTTACCATTCCCATGAGCATGTGTATCGGCGCACCTTGTACTCCCACCGTTAAGGTAGGAGACGAAGTGAAAGTCGGCCAGGTTATTGGCGACACTGACAAATTTGTCAGCGCTCCGATTCACGCGTCCATTTCCGGTAAGGTAACGGCAGTAAAACCGGTCAAAGTAGCCGGTGGTGGCATGGTTAACGCTGTCACCATTGAATCGGACGGTAAAATGGAGCTGTATGAAGGCTTGGAAGTACCGTCTATTGAAACCAAGGCAGACTTTTTGAAAGCTGTTCGCAATTCCGGACTGGTTGGTCTGGGCGGCGCAGGATTCCCTGCCCACGTTAAGCTTGCTTTCAAAGAAGATGCCGGCGTAGACACGCTCATCATCAACGCAGCAGAGTGCGAACCGTACATTACGGTTGACCACCGCGAAATGCTGGACCACCCGAATGACATTTTATTCGGTGTTTCCAAAGTCAAAGCCATCTGCGGCTTCCAGCATGCCTACATTGGCATTGAGCGCAACAAACCGGACGCCTTCGAATCTCTGGAAAAAGCCATTCAGGAGCATGAAGAATGGAAAGACATCCAGCTGATTTGCCTGAAGGATTCTTATCCGCAGGGCGCAGAAAAAGTTCTGATCCAGTCCGCTACCGGACGTCAGGTTCCGGAAGGCAAATTGCCGTCGGATGCCGGCTGCGTTGTCATGAACGTACAGTCCGTTGCCACCTTAGGACGGTACCTGCAAACGGGTAAGCCGTTAGTAAGCCGTTCCCTGACCGTAGACGGTTCTGCCATTGCCGAACCGAAGAACCTGCGGGTTCCCATCGGCACTTGCTTCCAGGACATCGTAGATTACTGTGGCGGATTCAAAGAAGAACCGTACAAGATTCTCTCCGGCGGCCCAATGATGGGTATGGCGCTGGCAGATCTGAATATTCCTCTGGTTAAAGCCAACAACGCTTTGCTGGCCTTCTCCAAAGGCAGTCTCCCGGTAAAACCGTTGCGGGATTGTATCCGCTGCGGCAGATGCGTAGAAGCCTGCCCATTCTCCTTAGTACCGACTCGCCTGGAAAAAATGGCCAGACTCGGCAACGTAGAAGAATTGCAAAAGGCCCACGTACTGGACTGCATGGAATGCGGCACCTGTGCTTATTCCTGCCCGTCCGCTCGCCCATTGGTACAATATATCCGCATGGGCAAAGCCATTGTGAAGGAGGCTAATGCAAAATGAGTGACGTAAATAAACTAACGGTCTCTGCATCGCCTCATGTTAAGTCGGCAGAAACTACCACCGGCATTATGTTGGATGTCATCATTGCCCTGGTTCCTGCAGGTATTGCTGCCGGAATTATCTTTGGTTGGCGTGCCATTGCCATCATTGCAGTTTCTATTGCATCCTGTGTGCTGGCAGAGTACCTTTCCCGTAAGGCCATGAAGCGGCCGCAGACCATCGGCGACCTTTCCGCTGTGGTTACCGGTATTCTTCTGGCGTATAACCTGCCGTCCACCATGCCCTTCTGGGAAGTGGTTCTTGGCGGCGTCATTGCCATTGTTGTGGTTAAGCAGATGTTCGGCGGTATTGGTCAGAACTTCTTAAACCCGGCACTGGCCGCTCGTATCATCCTGATGTCCGCCTTCCCAAGCAGAATGTCTGCCGGCGCTTTTGCTGACACCAACAGGGTTGGCTGGGCTGTAGACACCGTTACGGGCGCTACCCCAATGGGTTACACCAGTCTGGAAGGGGTTGCAGATGGGGCTCCTACCCTTCTGGATATGTTCCTTGGAACTACCTCCGGATGTATTGGTGAAGTTTCCTGCTTAGCCCTGCTGCTTGGCGGAATTTACCTGATTGTCCGCAAAGTTATCTCTCCCATCATTCCTTGCGTTTACATTGGTACCGTCTTTGTATTCGTCTTCCTGGCAAGCGGATTTGACTGGTACAATGCCGTTTATCAGGTACTGGGCGGCGGCCTGTTCCTGGGCGCCATCTTCATGGCTACCGACTACACCACCTCCCCCATCACCAAGAAGGGTAAAGTTATCTTTGCCGTATGCCTTGGTTTACTGACCTGCGTTATCCGTCTGTGGGGCTCTTTACCGGAAGGTGTTTCCTTCTCCATCATCCTGATGAATATCTTTGTACCACGCATTGAAAGCGCTACCGTTCCAAAGCCACTCGGCTACATTAAGCCGGTCAAAGAAAAGAAGGCAAAGGAGGATGCAGCAAATGACTAAAAAGCTTAATCCGAAGGAAGTTTTAATTCCTACCGTTGCCCTGTTCTTAATTGCTTTAATTGCAACCCTTTCTCTGGCAGTTGTTAACATGATTACCAAAGACAAGATTGCAGAGCAGGACCTGGCCGCCGCCGAAGAGGCCCGGCAGACCGTTATGACGGATGCCGACCACTTTGACGAAAAGGAAGCTGACGGTTTCTCTTACTACGAAGCCATTGACAAGTCCGGTAATCTGATCGGCTATGTCTTCACCTGCGTTGGTGACAGTAAAGGCTACGGCGGAGCCGTTTCCGTTACCGTTGGCGTAGACACCGAAGGCGTTGTTACCGGTATTGTACCGGGAGACCTTTCCAATGAAACGCCGGGCCTTGGCCAGAACGCACAGAAGGAATCCTTCAAAAAGCAGTTCGTCGGCAAGTCCGGTCAGTTGGCCGTTACCAAAGACGGCGGTGACATTCAGGCTCTGACCAGTGCCACCATTACTTCCAGAGCAGTTACCAGTGGTGTTAACAAGGCTCTGACCCAATTTGAAACTGTTACGGGAGGTGCAAACTAATGGCAGAAAAGAAAACCTCTCTTGGTCATGAATTTACCAAAGGTATTATTGCCGAGAACCCGGTTCTTCGTCTGGTACTTGGTACCTGTCCTACCCTGGCGGTTTCCACCTCTTTGGAAAATGCCATTGGTATGGGCATTGCAGCAACCATCGTTCTGACTCTGTCCAATGCCTTTATCTCTTTATTACGGAAGGTCATTCCTTCCAAGGTCCGGATTCCGGCCTACATTGTTATCATTGCTGCCTTCACCACCATGTTGCAGTTACTGGTTAAGGCGTTTGCCCCGGCTCTGAATGACGCCCTGGGCATTTACCTTCCCCTGATTGTAGTTAACTGTATCCTGCTGGGCCGGGCAGAAGCATTTGCTTCTAAGAACTCCGTTCTTCCGTCTATTCTGGACGGCCTTGGCATGGGCGTCGGCTTCACCGTAGCCCTCAGCCTGATGGCAACCATCCGTGAATTCTTCGGTTCCGGTAACCTGACCCTGAAGGTTCTGGGTCACGGCACCACTTTGACCGACATCTTTGGTCTTGGCGAAAGCAACGTTCTGTCTGCTCTCCACATGGAACCGATTATTATCTTTATCCTGGCTCCGGGCGGATTCTTTGTCTTCGGCCTGCTGATTGCGCTGTCCAACAAACTGTCCCGCGCTATGGGCAAGAAGGAAGCTGTCAACAGCTGCGAACTCTGCGCGCTGGCCGATGAATGCTCCATTGCCCAGGGTGAAGGTACCGCCGACGCTTGCAAAGTAGAAGTGCCGGTAGTAGACACCGAAGCAAAGCCAACTCCTGTTGCAAAAGCAGAAGCTGCACCGGTTGCAGAAGCTGCATCGCCTGTGGCAGAAGCCAAAGCAGAAGAAAAGGAGGGCGCTGACGAATGATCTATTTAACCATTATCTTTACCGCCATCCTGACAAATAACTTTGTTCTGTCTCAGTTCTTAGGCATTTGTCCGTTCCTTGGCGTATCCAAGAAAACCAATACTGCTGTCGGCATGTCCGCCGCTGTTATCTTCGTTATGGTCCTGGCCTCTGCCGTTTGCTGGCCCATCAACGAATACCTTTTAGTCCGCAACGGATTTGAATACTTACAGACACTGGTATTCATTCTGGTTATTGCCTCTCTGGTTCAGCTGGTTGAAATTATACTGAAGAAGTATATCCCTGCCCTGTACAACTCCCTGGGCATTTATCTTCCGCTGATTACCACAAACTGTGCCGTTCTTGGTGTTGTTACCCTGAACGTTTCCAACGGTTACGGTTTTGTACCTTCTGTCCTGAACGCTCTTGGCGGCGGACTTGGCTTCATGCTGGCCATGGTTATGTTCTCCGGTGTACGGGAACGCATGGAAGGCAATGACATTCCGAAGTTCTGGCAGGGTCTGCCCATTACCTTAGTGGCTGCTGCCCTGGCTGCCTGCTCCTTCCTTGGATTCACAGGCATTATTGACAATCTCTTCGGAGCTTAAGAAAGGTGGCATAAAGAATGAATCCTATTGTATTAGCAGTCATTATTGTTGCCGCCATCGGACTTCTGCTCGGCTTAATGCTGGCAATTGCCTCCATTGTTATGGCGGTTCCGGTAGATGAGACTGCCGTAGCCATTGAAGAAGTGCTGGCCGGCGCCAACTGCGGTGCTTGCGGCTTCTCCGGTTGCTCCGGTTACGCATCTGCCCTTTCCAAAGGCACCTGCACCGACTGCACCCTCTGCTCCCCTGGTGGACAGGATGCCATTGACGGCATTTCCAAAATTCTGGGTGTTGCGGCTGCTGAAAGTGTACCGCAGACTGCCGTTGTTCTTTGTAACGGCACCCATGAAAACGCAGAACAGATGATGGATTACGCAGGTGTTCTTTCCTGCAAAGCCGCTTCTCAGCTGTATTCCGGCGGCAAGGCCTGTTCTTACGGCTGCCTCGGTTACGGCGACTGTGTCAACGTTTGTCCTTACGATGCCATTCACATCAATGACGGTGGTATTGCTGAAGTAGACTCCCTGCGTTGCAAAGCCTGCAAAATGTGCATTAACACTTGCCCGAAGGGCATCATTGATCTGGCACCGCTGTATCGCCAGGAAGCCGTTGTACGCTGCAAGAGCCACGACAAGGGCGCCCAGGTACGCAAGCAGTGCAAGGTTGGTTGCATCGGTTGTATGAAGTGTCAGAAGACCTGTCAGCATGACGCCATTCATGTCAAAGACTTTGTGGCTTATGTGGATCAGACCAAGTGCATCGGCTGCGGCGACTGCGTAGAAGGTTGCCCGGCTAAGTGCATTACACTTGATACTTTTGGCCAGGTTGTTTATGTAGACAGCCCGTCTGCTGCAACAGCACAATAAACGCTGAAAAAGCATTATTACGGTGCGGTTCCTGTATGGAGCTGCACCGTATTTTTTCTGCTCATTTGTTATGAATTTGTCAATCTTTTGCGATTCAGCCTCCATTTGACTAAAATAGTTTGTTAAATACTTGTCAATTTGTTGACTTTCAAATTTGCAATTTACTATAATGAATCCAACGCATTTTTTGAAAAGGAGGCCGCTTTATGGCTAGAGTATTTAATTTTTCCGCAGGACCTTCCATGCTTCCTGAAAGCGTGTTAAACCAGGCCGCTGATGAACTTCTGGATTACCACGGTACCGGGGAATCCGTTATGGAAATGTCCCACCGGTCAAAAGAATTTGATGCCATCATTAAAAACGCGGAAGCCCTACTCCGGGAAATCATGGAAATTCCGGACAACTATCAGGTGCTCTTCCTGCAGGGCGGCGCCTCTACCCAGTTCGCCGCCATCCCGCTGAACTTTATGAACGGCAGCGGCAAAGCAGATTATGTAGTATCCGGCAACTGGTCCAACAAGGCGGCCACGGAAGCCAAGAAATACGGAGATGTGAAAATTGTTGCCTCTTCCAAGGAAGACAACTTTACCCATGTACCGGAATTCAACAAAGCAGAGTTCCGTCCGGATGCCGACTACTTTTATATTTGCATGAATGAAACCGTATACGGCAACATTATCAGAGACTTGCCGGATACCGGAAACGTACCGCTGATTGCAGACGTTTCTTCCTGCTTCCTGTCAGAGCCGCTGGACGTTACCAAGTTCGGCATGGTCTATGGCGGCGTACAGAAGAACATTGCACCTGCCGGCATGGCCATCTGCATTATCCGGGATGACCTGCTTGGACATGCTCGCCCAACCACCCCGTCCATGCTGGATTACACCATTCAGGCTGAAAACCATTCCCTGTATAACACCCCACCGTGCTGGAACATTTACATGGCCATGCTGGTCTTTGAATGGATTAAACGAATTGGCGGCTTAACCGAAATGAAAAAGCGCAATGAAGCCAAAGCCAAGCTGCTGTATGATGCACTGGATGAATCCAAACTCTTCCATGGCACCGTAGTCAAGAAAGACCGGTCCATTATGAATGTTCCGTTTGTCACCGGCAATGCGGACCTGGACGCCAAATTTATTCAAGGTTGCACAGAGCATGGCCTGATTAACATCAAGGGCCACCGTTCCGTCGGCGGCATGCGTGCTTCCATTTACAATGCCATGCCAATGGAAGGCGTAGAACAGCTGGTAGCCTATATGAAAGAATTTGAAGAAGCCGAAAAACAGGAAGCGTAAGGAGAAGCCCATGTACGAAATTTTAACCTTAAATAAAATCAGCCCTGCCGGTCTGGACCATTTTGATCCGGCAAAATACCAATACGGTGAAGACATTGCCAATCCGGATGCCATTATGGTGCGCAGTGCCAAAATGCATGACATGGCTCTGCCGGAAAACTGCCTGGCCATTGCCAGAGCAGGCGCCGGCACCAATAACATCCCGGTAGACAAGTGCACCGAAAAAGGCATTGTTGTCTTCAATACACCAGGTGCCAACTCCAATGCCGTAAAGGAACTGGTTATTTGTGCCCTGTTAATGACATCCCGTAAAATCGTGCCCGGCATTGAATTCGTCAAGACCTTAAAGGGCAAAGGCGAAGACGTCGGCAAACTAATTGAAAAAAGCAAATCCGCTTACAAGGGCCCGGAAATCATGGGCAAAAAGCTGGGTGTTATTGGCCTCGGCGCCATTGGTGTTCAGGTGGCCAACGCCGCCCGCTCCCTTGGCATGGAAGTATATGGCTATGATCCATATCTTTCCGTAGACGCCGCCTGGAAGCTGTCCAGCGCCATTAACCACGCCGCCAGCTTAGACGATATCTTTGCCAAGTGTGACTACATTACCATCCACGTACCGCTGACACCGGATACCAAGGACACCATTAATGCCGAAGGCATTGCCAAGATGAAGGACGGCGTCCGCATCCTGAACTTTGCCCGGGGCGGTCTGGTTGACACGGCCGATTTGCTGGCGGCCTTAGGCACCGGTAAAATAGCTGCCTACGCCACGGACTTTGTAGAAGAAGACCTGATTAACGTACCGGGCGTCATTGCCTTCCCTCACCTGGGTGCATCCACCCCGGAATCGGAAGACAACTGCGCCAGAATGGGTGCTTTTGAACTGATTGACTACCTGGAAAACGGGAACATAAAAAACTCGGTCAACCTGCCGGCCGCCGACATGGGCCCGGTCAAAGGAGACCGCCTCTGCGTCATTCACAAAAACATTCCCAATACCATTAACCGGATTACCGGCGTCTTTGCAGACAACAACATCAGTGACTTCATGAACCGTTCCAAAGGGGAAATTGCGTACACCATGCTGGATGTAGAAAGCCCCATTACAGATGAACTGGTAGAAACCGTCAAAGAAGTAGAAGGCGTCTTCCGTGTACGGGTACTTCGCCCGTAAGGGACCATAAGAAAACAAGAGGACCGCAACTTTGGAAAAGCATTCCAAATTGCGGTCCTTTTTTGCGTAGAGCAGTATAAATTTGTCAACAGGCTTAATTAAAGTAAGGTTGCCAGTGCCACCATGGACGGGATAGTAATTAAAGAGAACAGCGTCCCCACACTGACCATCTGCGCCGCCAGTTGGGAGTCCCGGTTAAACATGGCCGCAAACATGGCTGTATTGGCTGCCGTAGGTGCACAGCTGGCAATGGTGCAAACCAAAATAACGTTTTTGTCCAAGTGCATGGGCCACATCAGCAGCAGCGTTAAAGCCGGAATACAGACCAGCTTCAGCAGCATGGAAAGATACTGTTTCTTATTTTCTACCAGGTGATGCAGCTTCAGATTGCCCAGATAGTAACCAATAATAATCATAGGCAACGGCGTATTCAAATCTGCCATAAAGCTGATGGGTTCCTGGAATACTGCCGGCAAAGAAATCCGGAACAGGAAGACAAGCAGGCCTGCAATGGTACCCAGGATACCCGGGTTCAACACAATCTTTTTCCAGGAGATATTCTTCCTGTCCCCGCTCATAACAGCAAGTCCGTAGGTCCATACAATCAGGTTAAAGGCTGCAATAAAGACGGCTCCGTAAAAGACTCCGTCTTCCCCAAGCAGAGCTTCTTCTATTGGCAAGGACATAAAGCCACAGTTTCCGAAAACAGCGCCGAATCGCAGAACCAATTCTTTGGATTCATCCTTATCATGAATACACAAATTGGCAAGCACAATGCCCAGGATATAAGAAGCAAAGGCAATTCCCATGGTAATCAGCAAATTCCGTATCATGGCGCTATTCGGTTCCCGCTGAAAGGACTCCACAATAACACACGGCGTAACAAAATAAAGAACCATTTTGCTGAGGCCCTTCACTTCCGGTTCTCCAAAGAACCCGGCCCGATTACAAATGGCACCTACCAGCATCAGCAGAAACAGCACAACAACCTGCTGTCCTACCAATTGAAACGTTGCTAACATAATTTCTCCCTTGTTGCTTTTCTTTCCTTTAAAATAACCCCTGACGTAGGGTCAGGGGTTATTCTGCTGTTTATTTACTTAATGAAGCTTTATATCGCTTCATCATCCCAAGCATAATCTCCATCTGCAGCATCTTCTGCGCCACTGTCTTCTCCAGGAGCATTGTTCGGATCTATCGGTTCATAGCCATCGTCTGACGAGTCCGTGCTACTGCTCTTATTCGAAGAGGTTTTACTGTTGCTACTGTTATTCTTGTTGGTCTTTTTGCTTGTTTTGTCACTGTTCTTCGTATTACTCTTCGTGTTTGTAGAAGAGCTCTTCTTGGAAGTGGATTCTTCCTCTTCCGTAGTAGTGGTCTTCTTTGTAGTGGTAGTAGTACGGTTTACAGCCGTCTTTTGTTCGTCACCCAGCGTATACTGTTCCGTGTTTTCCTTGGTCTGCTGAATGTTCAACAGATTTTGGAATCCTTCGGCTACATTGCCGCTGTCACTCTTGAAGTAAGAAACAATGAAGAGCGTTACCATGGCAAGCAACGCCACCAGAAGCACAATCATGACCACCATCATTTTTTTATTGCTGCTGGTATCTTCGTCAACGTCATCATAGTCACCGTCCTCCTGATATTCTTCGTCCGGTTCCTGGTTGATGTCATTGTTGTAATTGGTATACGCCTGCCCCTGCGGATTTTCATAATAAACTTCGTTGGGGTCATCTAAAAACTGCGTTGGTTCATTGTCCACAGACGGTTCTGCACTTCTTGCAAAGTAACTGGCCTGCTGCGGTGTTCCGCCATAGTAAGATGCATTACTGCCAGCATACAGATTATTGTCTATTGGAGCAGTCCCCTGTTCTGGCGCATTACCATAGTTCTGCCCATAGTAATTCTGGTTTTCATACGGTGCATTCTGCTGGGTCTGCTGATAAGCAGGCTGCTGGGTCTGCCGATAAGCAGGCTGCTGTACCGGGTCATTGTCATAAACGGTTTCCTGTGTTTGTGTTGGAATTTTACTCTGATCCGTTACAAACAACCAGTCCCCGTTGACTTTTACCCAGCCCGGGCTGACTTGCTGATTATTTTGACCCAGATCTGGCAACGAGGTCGGCGTAACCGGATCAGGGAAGCCGTTGGTATTTCTGTTATCCATTTTCATTCCTCTTTCTGTTAACTGCTTTTAGAGAGGTCTTCCTATTTCTTTATTTTGGGTTTTGCCTTTTCTTTGCGATTCAGCTTTCTTTGATGCTATTTGCCGTCTATATTTTAAGCTGCTTCTCCACTGCTACCTTCTGTCGTGATTGTAGTTGTTGTGGTAGTTGTAGTAGTTGTTGTGGTAGTGGTTGTTGTATTTTGGGAACCACCATTGTTACCGGAATTGGTACCACCGGAGCTGGTGCCGCCACTGTTGCTTCTTCTTCTGATTGCCGAAGTGCTACTGCTGGAGTACCGGGAAGAAACGCTGGAAGAAGAGCTGCTGGAGCTACTTTCTGCTTCCGATGTGGACTCCGTAATGGAGGAAGACGTAATGGACGAGCTGCTGGAGCTGGAGGATTCGTCTTCTACCGGAGTTACCGTATGGATGTTGATTTTAGCAATAACGGCAACCAGAATACAGATAACCAAAGCAATGCCGATAAATAAGCCGGTCCATTTCCAGTTGACCTGCTTGGGAGGCTTTGGTGTAGGGTCCTCTTCAAAGGGAGCTTCCGGGAAATCTTCGTCTATGGGAGAAAGTGGCTGTGTGTCTTCGGTTACTTCCGGCTGTGCGTCCGGATCAAATTCATCCAGAGTAATGGTATATTCTTCAAACTTAATGTTGTTCTTTTTCATGTTGAGAGGCTCCTTTACTTGTGATACTTTCCGCCGCTTTCAATCTGGAAGCAACGGTAGAGCTGTTCCAGAAGCATAACTCTGGCCAATTGGTGGGGAAAGGTCATTTTAGACATGGAAAGCTTTGCATTGGCCTGTTCCTTTACAAACGGAGCCAAACCATAAGAACTGCCGATTAGGAAAGTAATGTTGCCTTTCCCCTGAACGGCTAAGTCTGCCAGTTCCTGACTAAGTTGTTCTGAGGTGCGCTGTGCACCTTCTATACACAAAGCGTAAACATAAGATCCTTTTGGAATGACATCCAAAATACGCTTGCCTTCCGCCGCCAAAGCCGCCTGAATTTGGGCTTCTGAGGGGCTTCCCGGAAGAGATTCCGGAGTAAGCTCTATTATAGTATGTTTGCAAAACGGGGTCAATCTCTTTAGATACTCCTGGCAGGCGTCTGTCAAGTACTTTTCTTTGAGTTTGCCCAAGCAGATAATGGTTATATTTTTCATGCGTGCACCTTTAGGGAAAGTCCTTCATTCCGGGGAGCCACCATCAGCTGTAGATCCTGTCCGACCACCGCGTGCAGCTCCTGGACTTTGGCGGCGGAGCTTTGCAGGGCCAGCTCCGGCAGATTGTTTTCCTGGCTTAAATGCCCCAAAACAATCTGCTTAGTGCCTGCCGTCAGCAAGCGTCCGACCATATTTGCGGCAGTGTCATTGCTTAGGTGACCGTGGTCTCCTAAGATGCGCCGTTTCAGCGAATACGGGTACGGGCCATTTTGCAGCATGGCCACGTCGTGGTTGGACTCCAGCAGAACAGTGTCTGCCCCTAAAAGACAGGCTTCCATTTCCGGGGTTATAACCCCTGTGTCCGTGGCCGTGCAGACCCGTGCCCCGCTTTCCAGCGTAACGGAATAGCCGAGGCCTTCGGCGCAGTCATGGGAGGTGTGGAAGCATTCCACATGGAGTGCGCCGATGTCGGCGTAATCCTGCATCTGATAGACCGGGAAGTTACCGTCCAGATGACCTGCCGCATCCAGCGCGTCTAACGTGCCTAAGGATGCATAAACCGGAATATGGTGCTTTTTGCAAAAGACACGGAGTCCGGCAATATGGTCCGTATGTTCATGGGTAAGAAAAACCGCTTGTATCTGTTCCGGCTGCAAATCCAGTCCGGCCAGTGCCAAAGCCGTTTGCTTGGCGTTTTTCCCAATGTCTATCAGGATACCGCCGCGCTCTGTGCCAATGTAACTGGCGTTTCCGGAACTGCCGGAATACAGGGTACAAAACCGTTCCATTCTACTTCCCTTTCTAGTCATAAGAAAAGGGGTGCATACCGAATGACGCACCCCTTTCGTGTTTCTTCTTTTGCCGTTAACCCTCTTGGCTGTTAGCCGGCGTTGGCTACATTGTTCGGGTTATCATCATAGGTTTCCCGGTGGATGTCACCGCCGATGGCAGAGAACTTTTCTACCACATCTTCATATCCGCGTTCAATGTAGACAATATTTTCAATTTCCGTTCTTCCAACGGCTGCCAGGCCGGCAATAATCATGGCGGCGCCGGCACGAAGGTCATCTGCTTTGACGGCACAGCCCTTCAGGTGATCTACCCCCTGAATAATGGCTACCTTGCCGTTGACTTCTATATTAGCGCCCATACGGAGCAACTGATCTGCATATTTAAAGCGATTATCCCATACGCCTTCCGAGATAATGCTGGTTCCTTTGGCTAAAGCCAGTACAACAGCAATCTGCGGCTGCATGTCCGTTGGGAAACCCGGATGCGGCATGGTTTTAATATTACACTTGTTCAGGTTGCGGTCGGAAATGACACGAACGTCGTCGTCCCCTTCTTCTACCGTAACCCCAATTTCCTGCAGCTTTGCGGTAATGGATTCCAAGTGTTTTGGAACTACATTTTTAATCAGAACATTCCCGCCGCAGGCAGCTGTGGCTGCCATATAGGTTCCAGCTTCAATCTGATCCGGAATAATGGAATAGTCACAACCGTGCATTTCCGAAACGCCACGGATTTTAATAACGTCTGTTCCGGCGCCACGCACATCTGCGCCCATGGAGTTTAAGAAGTTGGCCAAGTCTACAATGTGCGGTTCCTTGGCGGCATTTTCAATAACTGTCAGGCCACGTGCTTTTACGGCTGCCAGCATAATGTTGATGGTGGCACCAACAGAAACAACGTCCATATAAATGGAATTACCGGACAGGTGTTCGGCTTCTGCGTGAACAATGGCGTTTTCTTCCATGGTAACGGTGGCACCCAGCATTTCAAAGCCCTTCAGGTGCTGGTCCATAGGACGAATACCGCCGAAATTGCAACCACCCGGCATGGCCACCCGTGCTTTATTGCTGCGGCCCAATAATGCGCCCAGCAGATAATAAGACGCACGCAAATGTCTTGTTTGCGTATACGGTGCTGTATGGGAAACAATGTGTGTGGTATCAATTTCGTACGTATTTTTATTGACAGCCCGAACGGTGGCGCCCATGGCTTGCAGCATTTCAAGCATAATGCGGACATCGCTGATATTCGGGATGTTTTCTATTCTACAGAGACCTCTTGCAAGGAGGGTGGCCGGCAGGATGGCCACAACAGAGTTTTTTGCGCCGCTGATGGAGACTTCTCCATAAAGCGGATTTCCTCCGTTTACTACATATTTCTCCAAGGTTTACACTCCCTATTAACATTGTATATGAAGAGAAAGGGGCAGAAAAACCCCTTTGTGGTTTTCAATCTTGTACATTATAGCAAAGGGCCACTTCCTTGAAAAGCGAAAAGGAACAAAAATCACACCCCTTTGGCAAAGTTTAGCTAAAGTGCCAAAAGGGTGTAATTGTTTTTCTTAAAATTCTGTTATTTTGTAATTGGGCTTATTTTAGACACAACATCTGGTGATTCCAGGTGATCTAACAAAGCCACAAAATCTGCAGGAAATGGTGCTTCCAAGCAGATTTTTTGCCCGGTATACGGATGAAGAAAAGTTGCTTTTCCGCAGTGCAGAGCCTGATGCTGCATTTCCGGGATGGGCGTGCCATAAAGGTAATCTCCAACCAGCGGCGTACCCAAAGAAGCAAAGTGTACCCGGATTTGATGCGTGCGTCCTGTTTCCAATTTCACTTCCACCAGCGATTCGGTTTCTCCCGTTGCCAAAGCGGTCCAGTGCGTAACCGCGTGGTCCCCGCGCGGGTCCACGGTCCGGATGGTTTTGATGGGGTCCGGCCGGTAGATGGGCGCGTCTATGGTGCCGCTGCCCTCATAGCGGCCGGACGGAATGGCATAATAGGTTTTGTCTATCCGGGCCTGCAGCCGCGCGGCGGCATACGCGTTAAGGGCACAGACGACAATACCGGAGGTGCCCTTGTCCAAACGGCCAACCGCCCGGAAGACCGCCTGTTTTCCTTCTTTTGCCAGATGCGCTGCCAGCAGATTGGCCAGGGTGTCTCCCTGGTGATTGTGGGACGGGTGAATGGCCAAATCTGCCGGCTTGTTTACGGCAATCAGGTCATCATCTTCGTAGAGGATTTCCAGCGCATCCGGGTTAAAGCCTTCGGCGGAAACCATATCCCGGTCTTCCGGCAGGTTGACCGTCAACGTGTCTCCCGTATGAATCAGGTCTATGGTCCGTACATGCTGTCCATTCAGTAGAATACCGTTTTCTATGGTTTTTAACCGGCGAATCAGCTTAGTGGAAAGTCCCGCGCTTCCGCGAAGGAAGTGCAGGACTTTTCTGCCGTCATAGTCCTCTGTTACGGAGAAGGACAGGGTTCTCATAGTATCGTTCCTTTACTTGCGCCGTAACAGGCGAACCAGTTTCATTTTCAGGTGTTTGGCCGTCGGCATCAGTTCCTTATAAATCCAGTACCGAAGCGGAGAGCCTATCAGAATGTATTCCCCAATATACTGGGTATACTTTGCACCAAAGCTGAGCTTGAAGGAACAAATGCCTTCAAAGTTTTCCCGTGGAACCAGCTTCGGCAAGGTGCCGTCAGCCTGCAGTTCCGTTGGATTCTGGCAAAGCACATATCCGAGGTCATGGAAGTTCATGCCTTCGTCTATGCTTTCACAGATTCTGAGGTAATTCAGGTAATGGCTGGAACGGGTCTGGTTGCGGACAATATTCTTGGTACCACCAAAGACACAGGAGGCATATCCGCCATAACGAATGGTCAGACCACCCGCCACAACAATACGGGCATCCTCCGGATAATCCGCAGTTTCCGCCATGCGTTCTTCATAATTCTTGGTATTGCTTTCCAGCACTTCCAGTTCGTTTTTAATACCCTTGATTTTCTTTTCCGGTGCCGTTAACAATTTGCGAGCCAGCTCTTCTTTTTCTGCTTCCCGCTCCTGCTCCAGCTTGGTATCCAACGCCTTGTCATAGTAAACCAAAGAAATATCCGTATAATCCTTCAGGGTTTCTGCCAGAAGGGTAACGTAGTCTAAGTCTCTGCTGACAAAGCTGTTACGGTCTGAGGTATCTCCCATAACCGACATAAAGTCTTCCAGATACTTAGGATTCTTTTTCAGGTCTTCCCAGGTATGGCGTTCTGCTTCTAGGCCACGTCCGGTGCCAACTCGCACGGAATAACGGACACCCTTTTCACAGTGCTTCAGAATGTCCTTGGCGGGGATCAGATTTCCGTCTGCGTCCCGGAGAGGAATCATGGTCTGCACCGGATGCTTATAGGTATAGGAATCCAGGTCCGTGTTCAGCTTGTAGCCGATATCCGTCAGCAGGTGGTGAACCTGATGGCCTTCTTCCTTATCTTCGTCATCTACAATCAGTTCCACATTCGGATCAATAATGAAGCAGAATGCGTGGTGCTGCTTCATCTGTTCCTTCATAAAGTTGGCAAATTCCAATTGCAGGGCGCCGTTTTTGTAGTCACAAACCGGGCCATAGGGCGCATACCAAAGTTTTCCGGCCAGCGGCAGGTTCCGTTCCAGAACCAGGCAGGTCAGAACCAGGTGCTCCTCTTCATAGGCGCTGAAAAAGTAAGGCTTCCAGGCCGTTTTTACCTGTGGCCATAAAGAACACTGCTGATATTGTCCGTGATGTTCTTCTACAAAGCGGTCAAAGGCAGCAAGATCAGTTTCTGTCTGAAATGAATACATAATTTACCGGTTCTCCTTTTGCTTCAGCGCTTCCAGCAGTGTGGCTTTTTCATCAAACGGATACTTGATTCCGTTGCGCTTCATAAACTTTTCATGCCCTTTTCCAAGGCAAAGGAGGAAGTCTCCTTTTTGCAGAATCTGCACGGCATAGCGCAGAGCCTGATTGCGGTTGGGAATAACCGCATATTTCCCGTGGCCACCGTTTTGCTCCATATAAGAAGCAATTTCTGCGGCAATTTTATCCGGACTTTCAAAACCCGGGTCATCTTCTGTAATAATGGTGAAATCAGAAATTTGAGCCGCCAGCGTGCCCAGTTCTTCCCGCCGGATTTGTGCGCGGTCTCCAACGGAGCCAAACAGCGTAATAATCCGGTTTGGGTGGTACGCCCGCATGGTGTCAACAATGCTTTGGAAGCTAAGACCATTGTGGGCAAAGTCAATAATAATACCGTAGTCATCCGACATGGACACCACCTGGGCGCGGCCCGGTACGGAGACCTTGGTTAAGGACGTTTTGAATTCATCTGGTTTGTAACCCATCAGCTCCGCTACCGCCAGCGAGCCCAGGGCATTCAGCACGGAGAATTCTCCCGGCTGACTGATTTCAAAGGTGCCGGCCGGTTCCCCCTGCCGCAGCAGATCAAACTGCACGCCTAAGAAGGAGCCATGCTGCGTTGGTGCCGTGTGGCCGGCACGGAAGTCAGCCCCGTCTCCGTGTCCATAAAAGAGCTTGGTACCGGGAACCGCTTCCAGCATGTCCGCCGAGGCCGGGTCGTCATAACAGCCGACCGCCTGCGGGCACATGCTGAAGAAGGCCTTTTTCCAGCTGTAATACTCTTCAAACGTTTTATGCTCTTTTCCGCCGATATGGTCCGGTGAGATATTGGTAAACATGCCGCAGAAGAAAGCAATGCCATCTACCCGATGCCATTGCACTCCAATGCTGGAAACCTCCATGGCAACGGCTTTCATACCGTGGTCTGCCATTTCCCGCAGGATTTTCTGGGTTTCATAGCTTTCCGGTGTGGTGTTTACGGTAGGCACCTGCGTGTCTCCGTAAAAGGCACCGTTGGTGCCGATGACACCGGTAGGGCAGCCCGCGCCGTTCAGCATAGTCTGCAGGATATAGGTTGTGGTGGTTTTTCCTTTGGTACCGGTAATGCCGATGACTTTCAAGTCTCCGGACGGGTGACCAAAGAATACATCCGACATCATGGCCAGTGCGTGACGCGTGTTTTCTACCGTAATAACGGTCAGATCAGCATAGCCGTCCTGACCTACCGGCAGGTCGGCAACCTGCTCTGACCCCTTCTGCACCACAACCATCCGGCAGCCCTGCTGCACGGCGCTGCGGGCATACCGGTGTCCGTCCGTGTCCGCTCCGACAAGGCACACGAACACCGTTCCGGCCTTTGCCTTCCGGGAGTCATAGACAATATCGTGTACCTCTGCCGTGGGAGCGGCCCCGGCACAGGTGTATTCCACATTTTTTAAAAGGCATTCCAGCTTCATTTAATTCCTCTTTCTTTCCGGACCGGTCCGGTTCCGAAGATACAGTGAAATTATAGGAGTTCCGCCATGGATAGTCAACAAAAGAGCGGCGCGCTGAATCGCCCGGTTTGTGCCACGTTTCTATTGAATTCAACTAGGCATAAATGTATAATTGAGCAAATTGTTTATGAAAGCAAACCGATGAAGGAGCGTGCTTTATGAAAGAGCTTGCAACAAAATATAATCCTTCTGAATTTGAAGATCGGATTTACGACTTCTGGCAGAAAGGAAATTATTTTCACGCAAATTTAGATGAGCGGAAAAAGCCGTATACCATTGTTATGCCTCCGCCAAACATTACCGGCCAGTTACACATGGGTCATGCCCTGGACAATACCCTGCAGGATATCCTGATCCGGTATCATCGTATGAAGGGCTTTGACACCCTTTGGGTTCCGGGTACGGACCATGCCTCCATTGCCACCGAAGCCAAAATTGTAGAGGCACTCCGCAAGGAAGGCGTTGATAAATTAGACCTTGGCCGTGACAAGTTCCTGGAACGTGCTTGGGAATGGAAAGCACAGTACGGCGGACGCATTGTAGAACAGCTGAAGAAACTGGGCTCTTCCTGTGACTGGGAAAGAGAACGTTTTACCCTGGACGAAGGCTGTTCCAAAGCCGTACGGGAAGTGTTTGTCAACCTGTATGACAAGGGCTTAATTTACCGTGGTGAACGCATCATCAACTGGTGCCCGCACTGCATGACCACCATTTCTGACGCGGAAGTAGAATATGAAGAAAAAGCCGGCTCCTTCTGGCACGTACGCTACCCGCTGACGGACGGTTCCGGTTATCTGGAACTGGCCACCACCCGTCCGGAAACCATGCTCGGCGATACAGCTGTTGCCGTTCATCCGGAAGACGACCGTTACAAAGACTTAGTCGGTAAAACCCTGACCCTGCCGCTGGTAGGACGGGAAATTCCGATTATTGCAGATGAATATGTAGAACGGGATTTTGGTACCGGCGTTGTTAAAATTACTCCGGCCCATGACCCGAATGACTTTGAAGTTGGCCTGCGCCATAACCTGGAAGTCATTAACACCTTTACGCCGGACGGCCACATGAATGAAAAGTGTGGTAAGTACACCGGCATGACCACCCTGGAAGCACGGGACGCCATTGTTGCAGACCTGCAGGAAGGCGGTTTCATTGTAGAAATTGAACCGTTTACCCACAACGTCGGCACCTGCTACCGCTGCGGCACCATTGTAGAGCCGCGCGTTTCCAAGCAGTGGTTTGTTAAAATGAAACCGCTGGCAGAGCCGGCTATTGATGTTGTTAAAACCCATAAGGTCAACTTCATTCCGGACCGCTACAGCAAGACCTATTACCACTGGATGGAAAACATCAAAGACTGGTGTATTTCCCGTCAGCTCTGGTGGGGCCACCGCATTCCGGCCTGGTATTGTGATGACTGCGGTGAAATTACCGTCAGCAAGGAAGATCCGACCGTTTGTGCCCATTGCAGCAGCAAGAACATTCACCAGGATGAAGACACCCTGGACACCTGGTTCTCCTCTGCCCTTTGGCCATTCTCCACACTGGGTTGGCCGGATAACACCCCGGAATTGCAGCACTACTTCCCAACCAACACGCTGGTTACCGGTTATGACATTATCTTCTTCTGGGTTGCCAGAATGATCTTCTCCTCCTGCGAACAAATGCAGGACATCCCGTTTGAAAACGTGTTCATTCACGGCATTGTCCGGGACGATCAGGGCCGCAAGATGTCCAAGTCCCTTGGCAACGGCATTGACCCGCTGGTAGTTATTGACCAGTACGGTGCAGATGCGTTGCGCTTTACCCTGGTTAACGGTAACTCGCCGGGAAATGACATGCGTTATTCTAATGAAAAGGTAGAAGCATCCCGTAACTTTGCTAACAAGCTTTGGAACGCATCCCGCTTCATTCTGATGAATCTGGACGGTTCGGAGCAGCCAGCTCACCTGCCGAAGGCAGAAGACCTAGCCACTGAAGACAAGTGGATTCTGTCTAAGTTCAACACCCTGGCAAAGGAAATCAACAGCAACATTGACAGCTTTGAACTTGGCACCGCCATTGCCAAGCTGTATGAATTTGTTTGGGATCAGTTCTGTGACTGGTACATTGAAGTAGCTAAAATCCGTCTGCAAGAAGGCGGTGCCGCGGCTGAAACGGCCAAGACCGTACTCATTTATGTCATTGACGGTATCCTGAAGCTGTTGCATCCATTCATGCCGTTCATTACCGAAGAAATCTGGCAGGCCCTGCCGCATGACGGTGAAACCATCATGCTGACGGCCTACCCGGAATACAAGGAAGAACTGGACTTCTCCGCAGATGAGGCCGAGTTCAGCCGCATTATGGAAGCCATCCGGGCCATCCGGAACCGCCGCGCGGAAATGAACGTTCCGCCTAAGAAAAAAGCTGCCGTTTATGTGGAAACCGCTTACGAAGACACCTTCCGCGCGGGCATTCCGTATATCCAGCGCCTGGCTTCCGCTTCGGATGTTGTTATCGGCAAAGACCTTCCTACCGAAGGTGCTGTAAACGTAGTTACTCCGGATGCCAAAATTTATATTCCTATGGCAGAACTGGTTGACTTTGCCGCCGAAAAAGAACGGCTGCAAAAGGAAAAGGACAAGACCCAGAAGGATCTGGACTTCTTCCTGAAGAAGCTGTCCAACCCGGGCTTTGTCAACAAGGCACCGGCAGCCGTTGTAGAAAAGGACAAAGCGTCTGCTGAAAAGCTGAAAGAAAAGATTGCCAAGCTGGAAGAAAGCATTTCCAAGTTAGGCTGATTTGACACCTTTTAAACCCCGCATTTTGCGGGGTTTTTCCCTTGCCTGCTTTCTTTTGGCAACTTCATTGAAACTAATTTCTTTTATGCTATAATGAGCTGACTGAAATGGAGGTATCTTTATGCTTCTGAATAAAAAAGAGCGGGTCATTATTGTCGGCTGCGGACGTTTCGGCGGACGACTGGCGGCCCGACTTTCCGACAAAGGTTATCAGGTTGTTATCATTGACAACCGGGAAGAAGCCTTCAACAAACTGCCGGACAGCTTTGGCGGATTTCCCATCAAAGCAGACGGCATTGAACTGGACACCCTGCGTTACGCCGAAATTGACGACGCAGCCGTTTTTGTTGCCGCTACCGGAAATGACAACATTAACAGCCTGTTGGCCCAGATTGCCAGCCGTGTGTTCGGCGTACCCAATGTCTATGTCCGTTTTGACGATGTAGACAAAGGCAAACTGATCAGCGGCTTTAATATCCAGGCCATTTATCCATTCAAACTTTCCTTGGCACAACTGGAAAC
The DNA here is from genome assembly GCA_963600825.1 of Bacteroidaceae bacterium. Classification (GTDB taxonomy): domain Bacteria; phylum Bacillota; class Clostridia; order Oscillospirales; family Acutalibacteraceae; genus RUG420. Next base: position 27,926 of record CAVCCW010000015.1, read on the forward strand.
CAGCCTGTTTGGCGAAGCACCGGAGGAGGATGAACTGGAATGAGAATTCTGATTGCCGGCGGTCGTACCCAGGCCGACTTCTTAATTGGACAATTAAAACAAAAGAAGCACAAACTGGTCGTCATTAATGAAGATCCGGTTTATGCTGACCACCTTGCTGCAACCCATCAGATCCCCATCATTTGCGGAGATTCCAGTAAATATTTCATTCTGGAAGAAGCTGGCATACAGAACTTTGATGTTGTAGTTGCCTTAACTCACCGGGACGCAGACAATTTAGCCATCTGCCAATATTGCAAGCGCTGTTTTGGTGTTAAAAAATGTATCTGCATTGTAGCCAACCCGAAAAACGTGGAACTGTTTAAGGAGCTTGGGGTTAACACGGTTATCAGTGTTACTCACATGGTTGCCCAGTATATTGCACAGGCTACTTCTGTAGAGAACTTAATTAAGACCTTCTCTATAGAAGACGAAAAGGTCATTGTAAGCGAAGTCATGATTGAACCCACGTATGCCTGCGTTGGACAAACTTTACGGGACATTGAACTGCCACACGACACCATTATTGGTTGTATTCTTCGCAAAAATAAGGGCATGACCATTCCCTCCGGTTCTACGGAAATTCGTGTTGGAGACAAGCTGATGCTACTGACCGCACCAGAAAGCCAGAAAAAGGCCATTGCCATCATTACGAGGCAGACCATATGAAGCAAAACGAATCTGATATAAAATCGCTTTACCAGGCCATTCTCAGCTGTCTGAGTTATGATTTGATATTACTCGGCATCATTATTATGGTACCGGTAGCCCTTTTGCCCTTTTATCCGGAAGAACGCTCCTGTGCACACAGCTTTATTCTTCCCGGGGTTTTATCTATTTTATTTGGGTATCTGTTCATGATTCTAACCAAAGGATCAACCTCACGAACCTTAAAGCGGAATGAAGGTTCCCTTATTGTTCTCATGATCTGGGTAGTTTCCATTCTGGTTGGCTCCACTCCCTTTCTGCTAACCGGTGGATATACCTTTTCCCAAGCGGTCTTTGAAACCACCAGTGGATTTGCCACAATTGGTCTTACCATGACAGACGTTACCCAGGCATCCCATTTGCTTTTGTTTTACCGCTCTATTCTTCATCTATTCGGCGGTATCGGGTTGATTCTGATTTTAAGCACCGCTCTTTCTGAAGTTTATGGAATGCAATTGTTTACAGCAGCAGGGCACAAAGATGTAGTGGCTCCCAACTTACTTCACTCTGCCCGTACCATTCTGGCTCTTTATATGTCCATGATTTTAGCCGGAACAATTCTTTATATTCTGTTTGGCATGAGCCCCTTTGACGCCATTAACCACTCTATTTCTGCCGTGGCAACGGGTGGATTTTCTACCCAGGTTGACAGCATCGGGCATTACAACAGTGTACCCATAGACATCATCACCATGATTTTAATGATTATGGGCGCCACCAACTTTATGTCTTCCCTAATGCTGATCCGCGGAAAATTTAAAGAATTTTTCTGCCATGCGGAAACCCTGGTCATGACCTGCTTAATTGTCTTCTTTACGCCAATTTTGACTGTTATTTTTATGGTCAGCAACATTTCGGAAGACACGTTACACGCCATTGATGATGCTGCCTTTCAGGTCATTGCCTGTGTTACCACAACCGGTTTTACCACGGTGGACAGTTCCTGGCTAACCGTCGGTGCCTCTATGGTTCCGGCCCTGGTTTTAATGCTGGTCGGCGGCAATACCGGGTCTACTGCAGGCGGTGCCAAATCATACCGCTTTGCTATGGCAATCAAAGAGGTTTTCTGGACCTTTCGGGGCCAGGTTGACACCAGTCACCTGCATCGCCAGCGGGAAATTCTACGGTACGGCAACCGCGTTACCGTATCCCAAAAGGAACTACAGGAAACCAATTCCTTTTTCTTCCTGTCTTTCAATATAGCGTTACTTGGCACATTCGGCCTTTCCCTCTGCGGATATACTGTCAGGGACGCATTTTACGAATCCATTGCAGTTCTTTCTACCACTGGTATTTCTCTTGGTATGATCAGCAGAGATATGCCGGTTCCGGCCATGTGGATTATTATAGTCGGTATGCTGATTGGCCGTTTGGAAGTCTATATTATTCCGTTAGGTATGTATCGCTTTCGGAAAGATATGACAGAACTGGCTCGCCTGGGAAAAGATAAAATAAAAGAAACGTCCACCCGGAAAGAAAAGATTCGGCAAAGACGGGAAAAACTTCGGAAACTGAAGGAGGCAAAAACAGATGCAGGACAATAAAAAAGTCATCCTGAAAAAAATCTTGTACTCTATTGCCGTTATTTTGGTCGTTTACTTATTAAGCACGTTACTTGGATATACCTTCCTGACCCATGGGGTACAGGCACCTTACCTGTTGCTGGTTTACTTGCTTGGCACCGTTGTTGTGGTGTTTGAAACCAGCAGTTTTTTGGCAACTATTTTTTCATCGGTGCTGTTTATTGTCTCCCATGTGTTTCTGTTTATAGAGCCCCGGTATTCCTTTGTCATTCACCAGAAAAGTTTTATTTTGACCATGGTTATCTTCCTGATGGTGGCCATTTTCGTCAACATTCTGGTGGCTCGGCTGAAGAAGCAAACCAAACAGTCTCAGCGGGAAGCGCAAATTCATAAAGAGCTGTATCAGTCCATTGAAGGCTTACTGAAAATCCAGGAGCGGGACAAAATCATCAAATTTGCCAGTCACGCCCTCAGTCAGATTGCCATGACAGATACGCAATTTCTGGTAGACATTCCAAAAGATGAAAGTAATAAAGCAGTCGGCTGGTGCTTCCGCAATTCCTCTCCGTGCGGTCACGGGGAAGCGGAGTTCCCGGAAAGTGACTACAAGTACATTCCTATTCGGATGAATCGGAAAACTATTGGTGTCGTTTCCATTGACTGTACGTTGTCTGAGCCGGACCAGGTCACCATGGATGCCATTCATGCCCTGATCAACCAAATGACCCTGGCCTTACAGCGTTGCCGTTTGGAAGAGCAGGCTAAGAAAGACGCCTCCCAATACGCACGGGAAAAAATTAAGGGAACCGTTATGAAGAGCCTTTCCCACGATATGTCACCGCGCGTTACCACCATCCGTGACCTTTCCCAGGAATTGCGGGATGAAACCGGCCTTTCCACGGAAGAAATCAACCAGCGGCTGGATGTTATTGTAAAAGAGGCCAACTACCTGTTCGATACGGTGGACAACATTTTGGATATTACCAATAAATAAGACTAGGCTTTTTAAGACCTACAAAGCAAAAGGAACCCCACGTGTATGCGGAGTTCCTTTTGCTTTTTGTTTTGCGTTTTGTCTGGTTTAGCCGAGGTACTTGTAGCCGGCATCCTCTACCGCTTTCTTCAGCTTGGCTTCTTTCACGTCACCATCCAGTTGTAAGGTTACGGTACCGGATTCATGGTCTGCCGTAGCGGATACCACATGCTTGACTTCTTCCAGGGCCTTTTTGACAGAAGCTTCACAGTGGCAGCACATCATGCCTTCTACTTTAATTGTTTTTTCATTCATGGTAATTGCTCCTTTTTTATTGCGCGTGTTACCGCGTGGTTTATCGTGTTTGGTGTTCCGAATTTGGAACAGGTTCAGCCGTAATGCGTTCATAACAACGCAGAAGCTGGACAGGCTCATGGCGGCAGCGCCAATCATCGGGTTCAGGTCCAGGCCGAGGCTGTGATAACAGCCGGCGGCCAATGGGATGCAGATGACGTTGTAGAAAAAGGCCCAGAACAGATTCTGCTTGATGTTCCGCAGCGTCTGCCGGCTCAGGCGGACGGCAGCGGAAACATCGGTTAGTTTGCTGTTCATCAGGACTACGTCAGCTGCATCAATAGCAACATCAGTACCCGCTCCGATGGCGATGCCCATATCTGCCATGGTCAGCGCCGGGGCATCATTGATGCCGTCGCCCACCATGGCAACTTTGCCGTAGCTCTGCTGCAATTGCCGGATAACTTCTGCTTTGCCGTCCGGCAAAACACCAGCAACGACTTCGTCTACTCCGGCGGATGCAGCAATGGCATTTGCCGTCAGCTGATTGTCTCCGGTCAACATGACTACATGAATACCCATGTTCCGCAGTTCCTGAATTCCTTTATAGGAATCTTCCTTGATGACATCGGCTACGGCAATAATGCCAAGTAATTCGCCGTCGGCAGCAAAGAACATTGGTGTTTTGCCCTGGCTGGCCAAAGCCTCTGCCTTTGCCACCACGTCATCCGGAACCGGATACGTGGTGTTCTGGCGCATCAGCTCCAGATTGCCGCCAAGTAAGCGTACCCCGTTCAGGGTGCCGCTCAGGCCATTGCCCGGCAAGGCCGCAAAATCCGTCAGGACATTTCCGTCTGCACCGGACTCATCGCCAGCATCAAAGTGCCAGGAAAGGCCTTCTTCCACAATGGCCTTAGCCAGTGGATGTTCACTCCGGCGTTCCAGTAAATATGCCATTTGCAGCAGTTCGCCTTCGGTAGAATCATTCAATGGAACCAGGTCTGTTACCTTTGGTTTTCCTTCAGTAATGGTGCCTGTTTTATCCAGTGCAATGGCGGCAATCTTGCCGGTCTCTTCCAAAGAGACCGCCGTCTTGAACAGGATTCCGTTTCGGGCGCCCTTTCCGTTTCCTACCATAATGGCAACCGGCGTTGCCAATCCCAAAGCACACGGGCAACTGATAACCAGCACCGAAACGGCCCGCGTCATGGCAAAGGCAAAGCTTTGGCCAAGTAACAACCAGATAACAAAAACAAGTACTGCAATGCCGATGACTGCCGGAACAAAAACGCCGGACACTTTATCTGCGATTTTTGCTATGGGTGCCTTGGTGGCAGCTGCATCGCTGACCATCTTAATAATTTGGGACAATGTTGTGTTCTGTCCAACTCGCGTGGCTTTGCAGCGCAGGAATCCGGACTGGTTCATGGTGCCGGCAGACACGGTGTCTCCGTCCTTCTTGTCCACAGGAATGCTTTCCCCCGTCAAAGAGGATTCATCCACCGCACCGGATCCTTCCAGCACAAAGCCGTCCACCGGAATCTGTTCCCCAGGCCGTACTACAAAGATGTCCCCGGAGGCCACCTGATCTACCGGCACCTCCAGCTCCTGCACGGTGCCGTCTACAGTTCGCTCCACATTGGCCACCTTCGGCGCCAGGGAAAGCAAACCTTTCAATGCATTGGTTGTCTTTCCTTTGGAGTAGGACTCCAACGTTTTTCCTACGGTAATCAGCGCCAGAATCATAGCTGCTGATTCAAAGTAAAAGCTGTTCATATACGGCATGGCCGCTTCCGACCCGCCGTCCACCTGTGCGCGCGTCATGGCAAATAAAGCGTACGTGCTGTACAGGAAGGACGCCGCCGAACCCAGTGCAACCAACGTATCCATATTCGGAGCCCTGTGCCACAGGCTTTTAAACCCGCTGATAAAGAACTTCTTATTAATGATCATTACCACAATGGCCAGTAACATCTGCGTCAGCCCCATGGCAATATGGTTATCCGTGTAAAAGGACGGTAGCGGCCATCCCCACATATGCGCGCCCATAGAGAAGTACATCAGAATCAGCAAGAAGCCAACCGACCACCCAAGTCGCTTCAGCATCTTTGGTGTTTCAGTATCCTGCAAAGACGCCTGAGCTTCTTCAATGAAGTGGGAAGCTGACTGGCCAAAGCCATTAGCCCCAGAGCCACCAGCACCGCCCTCTGCACCAGAGCTACCCACGCCTTTCTGTGACGCTCCATATCCCGCGTCTTCCACCGCCCGGATAACGTCCTTCGGATTTGCGTCCCCTTCCACTCCCATGGAATTGGTCAACAGGCTGACCGCCACCGACGTAACCCCAGGGACTGCACCGACTGCCTTTTCCACCCGGGCTTGACAGGCCGCGCAACTCATCCCGGTTACATTATATTGCGTCATTTCTGTCACCTTTATTTCATCATTTTCTGCAGCGTGGACAGAAGTTCGTCCACCACTTCGTCATTGCCTTCGCGAATGTCATGCACCACGCAGGTCTTCATATGCTTACTCAGCAGCTCCTTGCTGAAGGAGTTCAGCGCCGAATTCACCGCGGAGGCCTGCACCAGAATGTCCGGACAGTAGGCATTTTCCTCTACCATTTTCTCCAGGCCACGCACCTGCCCCTCTATTCTTCTCAGGCGATTCAGTAACGCCTTCTGCTCCTCAGCCGTCCTATACTTCCGCTTTCCACTACCTTCTGCTTCCACTACTTCGGCAGCACCATCCATATCTTCCACTCCGCAGCAACAGCACTTCTTTTCGTTTGTGTCACCCATTTTTCCTTCTCCTTCCCTCTGCGATTCAGCTTTTCTATTCATCTTACTCAATACCCCTCCGGGGTATCCGTTTTCGCTTCCATGCTATACCCCACCCCGGTATTTGTCAAGATGTAAAAAATGGTCCGTTTTATTTCGGTAAAAGCGCCAAAAATCCCATACCTACTTGTAATTATATATATATATATATAATCGAATGGGGTTTTTATTTTTATAGTAAAGGAGAAACATTATGGACAACCAAAATAAAGATTCTATGTACCCTAATTTCAATCAAGAAAATCAACCAACGGATAACACTTCGTTGTCAACCGGAGAGACTCCTCTCCCACAGCCAAATCCGCCACAAAAGCAAGAGAAGACAACGGAAAAAACATGGTTCATCATTTTAATGTTGATCCTTTTTTGGCCAGTGGGTCTCTACTTCATGTGGAAAAACAAAAAATTTTCCAAAACCGCAAGAATTATCATAACGGTTGTATTTGCACTTCTTACGATTGTTGGACTATTTGGTTCCGATAGCACAGGCACAGATAATAGCAGCGAAAGTGCATTTAACACCAGCAGTTCAACAACTACCACAACCTCCACTACAACAACCACAACAACCACTGTAACTACAACTGTGCCACCGTCAAGAGATGATTATTCATTGGTCTCTTACAATGACTTAGCCAGGAACCCTGACAATTACAAATATTCAGCGGTAAAAAATAGTGGTGAGGTAATTCAATTAATGGAAGACACATCAGAGAACATACTCCGTGTTGCCATTGATGGAGACTCTAATAAAGTTGTTCTGGTTAGTTATGAGCCATCCATTATGGCTAGCCGGATTTTGGAGGGTGACAATATCACTTTCTACGGAACGTATTTTGGCATTGTTACCTATGAATCTACTATGGGTGCACAAATAAGCGTGCCCTATGTTCAGGCCGAAATTATTGATATCAACTAACAATTGAAAAAAGGCTGCTGATTGCTACACCCGCAATCAGCAGTCTTTCTTATTCTCAGCTTTTTATTAATACGGACACGCGCGGACGCCGCTGAGGTCAGCAACTATTTCGCCGGCAATCAGCAGGCCGGCCACCGCCGGCACAAAGGCGGTACTGCCGGGAATGTCCCGGCGGTCCACGCATTTGCGCTCGGCGCCCGGCGGGCAAATGCAGTTGGTCCGGCAGCTGATGGACATATCCTCTATCGGTCGTCTTGGCTGCTCATCCGAGTAAACCACCTTCAGCTGCCGGATGCCCCTGCGTTTGCACTCGCGACGCATAACCCGGGCCAACGGATCCACCCGCGTTTCATAAATATCCGCTACTTTCAACCGGCCCGGGTCCAGCTTATTGCCGGCGCCCATGGCACTGATAATCGGTACCCCTTTATCCTGGCACCGCTGAATTAATTCCAGCTTTGCGGTTACCGTGTCCACGGCATCTACCACGTAGTCGTATTCTTCAAATGGAAACGTATCCGCGTTCTCCGGCAAAAAGAAGCATTGATGCATGGTTACTGTTACTTCCGGATTAATGTCCAGCATCCGCTCCCGCATGACTTCTACTTTATGCTTGCCAATCGTCTTCCGCGTAGCAATAATCTGCCGATTCAGATTGGTCAGACAAACGCGATCATCATCAATTAAGTCAAAGTGCTGCACCCCACTGCGTACCAGTGCCTCGCAGACATATCCGCCCACGCCGCCGATGCCAAACACTGCCACCCGCGCATTCTGCAGCCGCTCTATGCCTTCCTCTCCCAGCAACAATTCGGTTCTGGAAAACTGATTCAACATGCGGTTCCACGCCCTTCTTTTCGCAATTAATGCAGCTATTATACACCGCCGCTCAGGATTCGCCACCACATTTCTGCTTGTCTTCCGGAGCCCAGACCAATTTCCCGGTTTTGACTGCTTCTTCGTATCTGGATATTTTATAGGCGAGTCGGTTCATTGTCTTTTCAATCTGTGCCTTCTGCTCCTCCAGTGTCATCATCTGATCCTGTAACAGTTGTAATCTAGCCGGTATGGTGGAGTCTCCCTCCTGGAACAGCCGCTGATATTCAATTAAAGCTTCAATGGGAAGGCCGGCACCTCGCATACAAATGGCAAGCTCTACCCACCCCAGGTCACTTTCCTGATAATTGCGGATGCCGCCGGCGGTTCTGGTAACCTCCGGAATGACTTTTACACGTTCATAATAACGAAGGGTATCCTGCGAGATTCCATATTTTTCTGCTACTTCTTTAATGGTCATACGCGTTCTCCTTAAAGAATTTCTTTTACCTTTTTCAGCCAGGTTTCAATTTCCGCGGTTGGCGTCTGCAGTTGGCTTCCACCGGTCGAGTCAAACTGAATCTGCATGCTACAGCACGCAGTTGCGCCTTTACAAGCCTTTTGCATGTCCTTAATAACATGACCGGGCCAGCCGCCATTTGTCATAAACGGAACAACTGTTTTTCCGCTGAAATCATTCTGATGCAAAAACGTTCGCACCGCCGGCGCCATGGTATACCACCAGGTCGGCGTACCTACTGCTATTACATCATAATCTGCCAGGTTACAGCCGTCTATTGGGTTACGCGCCTCCGGATTATCCGGCACCTGCATCAGTAGTTTTATTTCCGGCTCATAGCCGCGTTGCACCTCATCCTGCCCCTGATTTACCACATCATCATAACTCCCGGTGTAAGGAACTACGGTATCAATCCTTACCAAATCCCCACCGGTTTCCTCTTGAAGCATTTTGGCAATTTGTTCGGTGTTCCCATTTGACCAGGTGTAATACACAATCAGTATTCTTTTCATCTGTAAAACCTCT